>JAAUUE010000426.1 GCA_012031635.1 Coleofasciculaceae cyanobacterium SM2_1_6
CAAAAGCTCAAAGTAATTTTGACGGTTGATCAAGATCCTATTTTTAGACAGGTTGTTTTTACTCTGTTCCGAGTGGTTAACAGTGATGATCTCGATCGAGCATATCAAAATATAGCAGAGTCTCTATATCAAGAAATTCTCCATTGCGATCGAGAAACTGCTGCAATCCGGTAATTTTGTTTATGGTACAAACTTTGACTCTTTGTGATGAATATGGAGTTATTTATCAAGCAATAAGAATTTTACCAAATGATCAATTAAAAATCGATTTTCTGACAGCCTTGGCGGAGCTTGAAGATATCGATGGACAAATTCATCTCAAAGATATCATTGAGGGGCAAAAACACGACAATGTGCTAGAGGTGATCAAGTCGAAGAAATCACGCTATCAGTAAGTCAGACTTCATCCGTGTCCCTTTCCCCGCAGCCAAAATTACCACTGTCACTATAAAAAATTCCTCCAGAAACTTTAGGGATTATGACCGCCTTGGGTACTAAAATTAAGAGGCTACTTAAAACTACACCAAAATATTTTGAGAAACTATGAGTGCTGTAGTCCAAAACCTGCTCAATACTTTTGATAGCCTGACTGATGCCGAAAGGTTAGATTTGCTGTCGGAGATTTTGAGGCGGACGACTGATTTAGAATTTCTGCCCCTAACTGATGGAGATTTAATTCTGAACGCTGAAGATATTTTTTTGACTCTAGACCAAGAAGAGTTGGATTATGAACAATCCTGAGCGGGGTGAGGTTTGGCTGGTTGATCTTGGTTATGTAGCTAAGGTCAGACCCTGCTTGGTGATTAGTACTCCTGCTCTAGATGAAGACAGAGCTTTAGCAGCTTTAGTCCCCCATACGACAAGTTTACGTGGTTCGAGGTTTGAAGTACAAATCAAAACCAGATTTCTGCGGGCAGGAGCCTTTGATGTCCAAAATATCATTACGATTCCCCATGCCAAACTTTTACGCAAACTGGGAAATCTAACATCGGAGCAAGTAGAAGAGATAGAGCAGCGATTGAGGTTGTGGTTAGGGTTTCTGAGCTAAGGTCGACGGGGAGGGATACTAAACCAAGAGCTATGATCGGTTAATGTTTAGCTAAACTTCTGGTAAAGCCCCAAAGTGGAGTCGGTAGCGCTCTAGTTCTTGCTGAGCTTGCTGGGCTGCTTGTTGTGCTTGTTCTTCTGGGGTGAGGTGGCGCTGTCCTCGATCGTCAAACCAATATAAAACTTCTCGTTCTAGCCTGCCATTTTTATATCTGCCCCTCCCAATACCCAGTCCAACTTCTGGCATCCAATAGGGTTCCCCAATTTGTTGCTGATAGCTTCCCTCCTCTAGACGATACACCTCAAAGGGTTGATGTCCGTCCCGTCGCCAAAATAGAGGATTATAAACGACGTAATAAAGAACTCCTAGCTTGGCATAGAGTAGCATTTTATCTTCGTATTCATCGCCATAACTATGGGAAACTACTTCCAAAACTAGGGTCGGTACTACCCAATTTTCTTCCCAAACCACATAGCTACGCCGAAAGGTATCTCCTTTAATTCTGGGAACGCCCAAACTCAGGAAGCCATCGGGAACTACGGGAACGTTGGGGCTGACTCCGGTGGTGTGATAAACAGCCATGTCTGCGGCAAAGTACCAATCGGTGCGATCGCTCCACAGAGAAAGCAGGGCAAACAGCAATAAATTGGGCAAAAAATTCTGGTCTTCATTATCCACAGGCGTATCATCAGAACTAGGTAATTGATCGCCGGTTGGTAAGGATAGTAAATCTATATCTGGGCTATATACCATCACTGCACCTTTTCAGCAAAATAGTAAATTTGGGGCTTGATAATAGGTCTAGCATACTACAGCGTTCCTAAATTATTGGTGTTTTTTGATGAAATAGCTCTCTAAATAATTTGGCGGGGTAGAGGGGAAGTTATCGAGGCGGAAGACCACACATGGCTCGATCGCTATCCGTAGCATTAGGGTTATTCACAAGATAGCCCGCACCCACTCACATCCCATCACCCCGTTTGGCAATCGATCCAGAGGTTGGGAATAGGTAAGGGCGATCTCACCAAAACCACAAACCCCATAATATCCCCGACTTCTTGCTTAGGGGGATGTTGCACATTTTTTTGTCTTCTGGTTTGGCGTTGGAGTTGGTGGTGAGGTAGTCGTGGAGCCAGTTACAAGCCCTGGCGGTGAGATCGTTGAGGTCTAGATTCCACAAGTTCATACCGTAAAGGTCTCCCAATACGATGGTTTTGCCGTCGGGGCTAAAGGCAAGGCTTTTGGCAAGAAAAAGACTTAAACTACTGCTAGATTTAAACACCTCGGAAGTGTTCGTAGTGCCAAAATCTGGCAGTTTGAGGGCTTCGCTGCTGGGGCTAAAGGGTCTAGGGCTAAGGAAGCTAGAGCTAATGACATCAGAGCTATGACCGGTCAAGGTTTGCAGTACCTGTCCCTCCAGATTCCACAATTTCACTGTTTTGTCAGCACTGGCGGTAGCGATGGTTTTGCTGTCGGGGCTAAAGGCAAAGCTTGTGATACTACTGCTATCACTGCTCAAGGTTGCAGTACCCTGTCACTCCAGATTCCACAATTTCACCGTACCGTCATCAGCTCTCGATGCAATAGTTTTGCCGTCGGGGCTAAAGGTAACGCTGGTGACACGAGAGCTATGATCGTTTAAGGTTTTTAGTACCTTTCCCTCCAGATTCCATAATTTCACTGTTTTGTCATCACTTCCTGATGCGATGGTTTTGCCGTCGGGGCTAAAGGCAATGCTTGTGACAGGAGAGCTATGAACTCTCAAGGTTGTGACAGGAGAGCTATGATCCAAGAGTTTCCGTACCTGTTTCTCCAAATTCCACAATTTCACCTTACCGTCAAGACCTGCGGTACCGATAGTTTTGCCGTCGGGGCTAAAAGCGACACTAGAGATAGGAAAGGCAAAGGCTTCCAGTTCCCGAAGATGGGGAGGAACGTCAACAATGGTTTCCAATTTCTGTCCCTTCAAATTAAACCTCAAGGTTTTCTCTCGCCGTCCATTCCGATTCCTCAATGTCACCGTACCGTTACCTTCACCATCAGCGGTAGCGATTTTGCTGTCGGGGCTAAAGGCAACGCTCGTGACATTATATCCATTCACGATAGCAACATGACCGGTCAAGGGTTGCAGTACCTGACCCTGAAAATTCCATAATGCCACTGTTTTGTTATCATTGGCGGTAGCGATGGTTTTGCCATCAGGGCTAAAGGCAACGCTTATGACAGGAGAGCTATCGGTCAAGGTTTTCACTACCTGCCCCTCCAGATTCCAAAATTTCATCTGTGTTGTCATCACTGGCGGTAGCGATTGGTTTT
>JAAUUE010000045.1 GCA_012031635.1 Coleofasciculaceae cyanobacterium SM2_1_6
CTTATCGTTATACACAGGCTGCGCCCAATCTTTTTGCAGCATCCTTAATGGTTTCCCTGATCCCAGTACGCACCCTTCACGAGGCGGATAGTCCACAGGTAGTCCCCCGGTGTTTTGCCCAAGTAATCAAATCCGTCGCATCTTGGTAAGAATCCCGGAGGTAGGCTTGGACGGTCAGCCCAATATCCGATCGTTGCCGAAACTCTGGCTCTAGGAGTAATTCCTTAAGGATTTTCAGGGTCGTGTCCTTAAAGGCGTACTGCTCCATGTCAAAATGTACCGCTGCCCCCAATTCCGCCGCTTTGCGTAACAGAATCCGGAGGCGATCGCCCACCTTTTCTTGGCTGCCCCGTTCATTGAGGGGATCAAACTGGGAATAAAACGCCGTCAGCTTCACCGATACCTGCACCTTCGCTAAGTCCTCTTCTCCAGCTTTGTCTACGGCGGGGACTAAACCCCAATTTTTGGCAGCTTGGGTGAGTTGAGTAATCATATCGAGGTAGCGATCGAGGTAAGACTGCGCCTCAGTTTCGGTAATTACCGCTTCCCCCAACAAATCCAAGGTAAACCCCATTTTGTCCTTACGGAGTTTCTCAATATTCCGCACTGCCTGCTGGATATTCTCCCCGGCAATATATTTTTTGGCTAAGGTTTCCACCGCAGTAGAAACGGTAGTCGCCGCAACTTGGGCGGGCATAGAATCCGCTTGGGTATAGTTCAAAATCCCCTTCAGAGCCGAGGGCAATTCTACCTGCGCTACCCCCAGATATTCCTGCAAATGCCGAGCGATTTCTGCCTTAGTTTTCAGGGCTGGCAAGGAATCAATAAACCGGAATAGCTGTACCCGCAAGCCGGGGTTACTCATCGTCCAACCCAGCAATTTGTCATCTAAACGCATTTGGTCTTGCATCTGGGCAAAGAAGTTGCGTTTCTCTCTCGTCGCTTGCAATAGTTCCTTGGCAATGTCTTGGGTCTTGGCTTCGTAGGAACTGACGGACACTTGTACAACCACGGTAGTCTCTCTCTGTATTTCAATACTTGCGGGTATTTCCCCTAGACTAAGATTCTACCGAATTTTTGCCGATCTCAGCTAAGTTCAACTAATTCCCCTGTAAACTTGATCCAAAATCTTTGAAGAAAGCATCATAAATATATAAATAGGTCGTAAATATATAAATATGCCAAACTATGTTAGAGATATAACTACTTTGCAATCTCATGCTGTAATGTGGTGGACTGAAAAATCAAAAGAAGAGAATACAACAGTAAGTGTTATTCCTAGATTACTTGAAACACAAGAAGATTTTATTTCAATTCTACAATTAAGCAAAAATAGTCCTACACAGATTTTTGATCTTGTGAAAGCTGCTGAATTTCCAGCAAACTTATTTCTAAAGCATTTAGCTGTTATTTCAGACTATGATGGAGAGCTTATTCAAATACTAGGAAGAAATTTCACAACTATTTTCACTAAGGTAGACCAGACAGGAAATCCCATCATGAACTATGTCTGGAGGGGAAATAATTATCAATATATTTTTGAGTCAATGCCTGTTAAAGGTTTAAGCAATAAAAAGCTCAATATTGATGGAAATGGCCTGAAGCTAGACAAATCCTTTGATAGTCTTAAGCGTGATATGACCATGATATTACTTTATGCTAGTACATCTAATATTTCAGGGTACGCAGGTTTAGATGCGTGTCTTCTTGGTTCTTTACTTGGTAATGAAGTTGCTTTAGAGCGGCATATAAAACAAAGATATATAGTTGTTAGCCGTATAACAGGAGGCGCAAATGCTAATTCCTTAGGGCAGTTAGCACAAAATTATATTGTTAAATACTTAAAAGTAAACTAGGAAAAGATTTTAGTGTTATTAGTAATGGTTCAATTATCTTACAAGGCTACGGTAAAGTGACTGGAATGCCTTTTGATATAGTTGTTACGAAAGGGGATAAACGGGTAGGAATTGAAGTTAGTTTTCAAGTGAATACTAATAGTACAATAGAAAGAAAAGCAGGGCAAGCTGCCGAAAGGAAATCTCTTCTCAATGCAGCCGGTTATAAAATAGCTTATGTTATTGATGGGGCTGGAAACTTTCAACGCTCTGCTGCTATTTCTACAATTTGTCAGTACAGTGATTGTACAGTTGCCTATTCTGATAGTGAGCTTAATATTTTAGCTGATTTTTTATCTGAAAGCTTACTATGATCCGTTTTATTGATCTTTTTGCAGGTATTGGGGGAATGCGACTAGGTTTTCAGCAAGCCTGTGATGCTTTGGGAATAGAATATCAATGTGTTATTAGCTCAGAAATTGATAAAAAAGCTATTGAAACTTATAGGCTAAATTTTGATGAGCAACCTATCGGGGATATCCGAGAAATTGATTTAATCTCTAAGTTTGATTTTATGTTAGCTGGTTTTCCTTGCCAACCGTTTTCTTATGCTGGTAAGCAACAAGGCTTTGGTGAAACAAGAGGCACATTATTTTTTGAAATAGAAAGACTGCTTAAAAAATATCAGCCTCAAGGATTTCTTCTTGAAAATGTACGTGGTTTAACAACCCATGATCAAGGCAGAACTTTTAAGACAATTATAAATTCACTAGAGCAAATTGGTTACGGAGTTAATTATATTTTACTTAATAGTAGTAATTTTGGTGTGCCACAGAATCGTGTAAGGATATACATTTTAGGAATACTTGGGAAAAAGCCAATTGTTACTATTCATTCAGATAAAGGCGCAACTGATTCTCATACTTTTAAGGAGCAGCTAGATCAATTAAATCTTTTTGCTGATAATTACTCAGTTGTCAAAGTTAAAGATATTTTAGAAGAAAATGTTTCTATGAATTATTTTCTCTCTGAGTTATTTGAAAAACAGCTATTTGATGCTGTAGACGGTCAATTTGAAAAACTTCATGGAGTTCGTCTTATTGATTTTCGTGGTGGAAATTCTCTCCATTCTTGGAATCTAGGGATCAAAGGTAAGTGTACAAAAGATGAATGTAGTTTTATGAATGCTTTAATAGCCCATAGACGACATCATAAATTTGGCAATCATCAAGATGGTAAAAGTCTGACATTAGAGCAAATTAAGACATTCTTTAATCATGAAAATATTGATGGAATTATTAACTCACTAATTGCCAAAAAATACCTTAAAAAAATTAATGAAAAGTATAATCCAGTGAGTGGCAATATGTCTTTTGAGGTTTTTAAGTTTCTCGATCTAGAAAGTATTTCTATAACACTTACTTCATCTGATTCAAGTAAATTAGGTGTTATTCAAAATGGGCGACCTAGAAGAATAACACCTCGTGAATGTGCAAGATTGCAAGGATTTCCAGAATCTTATATTATTCATCCACAGGATAATGCTGCCTATAAGCAGTTTGGTAATGCAGTGAGTGTCCCCGTCATCAGAGCAATTTTATTAGATTTTCTCAAGCATAATAAATTCGACTTTTAATCTTTTATTTTTATTCTTGGAAATTAGGAGAAATGCAATAAATTTGTTATTTCGCTCTCTTTTGCTTAACTAATCAGCCAATTTTTGGGAAGTAGGGAGGTATCTAAGTTATTAAAACTACTGGGGGAGCTAGTATTTTGCAGTTTCTGCTCGACGATCGCCTGAATGCCACTAAAAATTAGGTCGGGATCAATAACCAGTTGCCCTGACCAAGTGGGGTCTAATCCTTGGAGGTATTTTTCAATGATCGGGGCATCACCGCCCGTCAAGACAATTTTACTTTCGGGGAATTGTTGCTGCCAGTCTTGGACAAAATCTCGGACTCCCGCCAAGATGGTATAGACCACGCCACTGCGAATGGCTTCGATCGTACTCCGACCCCACCGACTCGGCACATCAATCCGGCTCCTGCCTAAAAAAGGTAGCGCTGCCGTCCCCCCTACTAGCGATCGCAACTGGAGATCCAAACCCGGTAAAATCGCCCCACCGACCATCTCAAACGCTGGCTTGGCTATGCCTCCGGTAAAAGTCAGCGCCGTTCCCCCATCCACCACCAAGGCAGGGACATCCCATTTTTTGAGAGCTGCATAAACCGCCAAAGCTCGATCGATCCCCAAACTAGCATACATCCCAGTTAGAGGCACATCGTCAAGGATAATTTCCCGGCTATTGGGATATTTGCGCCAAATCTGAGTTTGTTGGGGGACTACAGAAGCAAAAAACAGGGGAATCTCTGGAGACTCTTTGCCGGGGGCTTCTAGGGGCAGAAACTGTTGCCACGGATAGGTTTGCATTTCTAAGGAGTGGGGTGTATCCCACCTGTTGACGAGGGCATGATTGCGGAAGTATGCCCAGTGCGATCGAGAATTCCCAATTACTAACCCTAACCAATCCATTGCTCACCATCCCTTGACTAGTAGAAAATACTGACTACTGACTCTGCCGTGACTATGGCATAAAAATCTTTGCTTACAGATATTTACTGACCCCCTCAAGGCAAATCAGTACTAATTTTTGAGGTAATCAGGGTAGTGGGGATAAACAAGGTTTTTAGCTGAACCAGCTTATTCTCAATATTTTTATGCTCATCAATTTACACATCAAATATCAAGGAATAAAAAAAATTCCCCAATACAGCTTTCATTCCCAAGGCCGTGTATTTTTTTACTCAATTGCACCCCAAACAGCCTAAGATATAACGAAAATATCCCCAACTTACTGTTTCCCTATTTTGTAGACCCCCGACTCAAGTTTCGATCACTAAGTAACCGCTCAGCCATAACTCAGCAATAACCTAGTAATCAACTCAGTAATAACCCTAGTAAACATTAACGTTTACAACTGAATTATTCCCCAACTATAGCAGTCTCTGGAGATTTACGGAACAAATGAGGGGTTTAAACCCTAGGACTGTTTGGGGTAATTAGTAGTAGGTACAGTGCATTAGTAGGGAATTTCGGGAATTTCTGGGGGTCTGGCTAAATCTAGGAGATGGATTTAGCTAGGGCTAGGAGTTGAAACCCTTGGGGATAGACTCCTTCAGCTTTAATGCGCTTAATATCTGCTTCAGAAATGGGCAGGCTGAGCTTGGCGGCGATCGCCCGGACGACATCACCTCGATCGATAATCCCCGCTACAGTTTCGGCGGGAGACAGAATGGTAATAAAACCTAGCTGCTGTTCCTCTAGGGTATTGATCACAGTGACGAGGGCAGATTTTTCTGGTAAGGTCGGGATTTCTGTTAGGGGACGGACGATATCTCCCAAAAGCTGCACATCCCATTGACTGCGCTCAATCACTTGCAGGGACTCAACGGGGATCAGCCCCCGGTAGCGACCATCGGCGGTGGCATAGTAGGGAAAGGATTTATGGACATCGCTGAGGACATATTCTTCGGCAAAACTTCGCAAAGATAGATGGGCATCCACCACTCGGAAATCTCTAGTCATGGTTTCGGCGGCGGTAATTTGTTGGAGAGCTTGCTGGAGAGAGGTGACTTTGCTGTAGGAGTCGGCATTGCGGTAGATAAATAAGCCAATTAGGGACAGCCAGATAGAGCTGATTTGTCCCGTGACCAATAGTAAGCTCAAGCCAAAGACAATTCCCAATCCCCCCAGAAACTTGCCACAGTTGGCGGCCCAGCGCACGGCTTTGAAGCGATCGCCCGTCACCTGCCACACGAGAGCTTTGAGAACCTGTCCACCATCGAGGGGCAGCCCCGGAATCATATTAAATACTGCTAAGACAAGATTGATTCTGCTCAAATCCGCCGCCAGCAATTGCATGACCGTATCCCTAGGTAAGAATTGAGTAATTACGGCAAACACGGCAAACAAAGCCAGACTAACCATGGGACCAGCAATGGCAACCCCAAAGGCTCCCAGGGGAGTTTTGGATTCTCGATCGATGGCAGCGACCCCGCCGAAAAGAAACAGGGTAATGGAGTTGACCTTAATCCCCTGCCGCAGAGCCACTAAACTGTGTCCCAACTCATGAAGCAGCACCGAACCAAACAGCAACAGAGCCATCACAAACCCCGCCACCCAAGCAATACTGCCAAATCGGGGCAGAAAATCTAGAGCATTGATGATGGTGACGAAAATAACCACAAAGAACCACGAAGGATCTAAAAATAGGGGTATACCAAAAAGATTTCCCACCCGCCAGTTATTTTGCTGCATTAGTTTGAGTCCTGAGATTGAATCCTAACTTTGTTCTACCTCTAGGATAAACTATTTACCTAGTCTGCCTAAATTAAAAGTTTGCTTTTCTCTGCCAAAATTTACTGCAAACCCTACCGGAATCTTTGTTTGTTGCCTTGATAGCGGAGGGATTCAGCAATGAGGGCAATTAAGCCAGAACCAAGGATTAGTAAGACACTCAGAGCGTTGATATCCGGTTTGACTCCGGTGCGAATCCGGCTAAAAATTTCCATGGGCAAGGTGTTGGAACCCGCCCCCGCCGTGAAGCTAGAAATCAAGAAATCATCCATACTCAAGACAAAAGCAAGGAGACATCCGGCGATAATTGCAGGGCTGAGTTCTGGCAACAGTACCTTGATAAAGGCTTGGGTTGGTGTGGCTCCCAAATCTAGGGCGGCTTCTTCTAGGTGAGGGTCAAGAGAAGTCAGCCGGGAACCCACGACTACGGCAACGTAAGCCAAGCAAAATACTACATGGGCAGCGATAATTGTCCCCAAGCTCAGGGGCAGCCCCACCACGGCTAAAAATACTAGGGTCGCTACCGCCATGGCAATGTCTGGAACCACCACAGGCAAAATGCTCACACCCCGGTAGAGTTTCCTGCCCCAAAATTTGTATTTGGCTAGACCCACTGCCATCATGGTTCCCAATACTGCGGAGATAGCAACGGCTACGATCGCCACCACCAAACTATTTTGCAAGGTCGCCAACAACCGAGTATCACTGAGCAATCTTTCGTACCATTTCAGGGTAAACCCTTCCCACTGGGCGCTGTAGGCAGAGTCATTGAAGCTATAGAAACCAAGGACGGCGATCGGCAGGTACATATAACCAAACATCACCAAAGTAAAAATACTCTGCCAAGAAAAAATTGCTTTGAGGAAGGATGGTTGCATAGATTACATGGTATGGATTTAGATATCTTTGCTGATCCAGTGATGATCCAGTTTTTGATAATCCAATGACAATGATGGAGTTATTCTGGTGCTGGAGAGGTCGCTGGGGGATGCCGTAAAATTAATATCTTACATACTAGACCCCAAATCAGGACTGCCAAAACCGGAAAAAAGAAGCCGCCCTGCCCTGTGTGCCAATAGCTAAAAGCTGAGGGGTAGGGGACGATCGCTGCCAAGAGAGCTACTCGGATGCCATTAATAATATAGGCAATTACCACCGCTACCACGGGGATGATCAATTTTTGACGGCGATTAGTGGGTAACAGAAAAATTCCAGCGATCGATAACACCCACAATTGCAACATGATATCGACTCCAGCACAGTCCCGCGCCACAATCACAGAATTACTTGCCGTAGGCAGGGCAGCACCAATGGTCAGGAGAATTTCCTGTTGCAGAGAACCAAGGCGAGCATCGAACCCCAGACTTTGCAGCAAGAAATGGGAGAGGTTAGCGGTCATAGCTTCCCAATCTGCCAAGCGATGGACTAAGCCGGGGGGCAGGGCGGTGAGGAGAGTGAGGGCTAATTCTTGTTTGTATCGTTGGATTCCCCCAATTCCTGCCGTTATTAAACCCAAACCTAGGCAAATCAAAAAGGGAGCGAATCTAATAAAGGTGTGATAATCAGTCAGGGAAAAACTCACCAAGAGGACGATCGCCACAATTCCCCAACCCAAAATATTAAACCCAGTATTTGCCCAAGTATTTGCCCAAGTATTTGCCCAGCATGAAGTTTCTTTTAGGGGTTGCTGTCTTTTTTCCCACACCAACAACCCGCAAACAAACCAGACGAGAATACTGCCATTAATCAGATTGGAATCATCGGGCTGACGCAAGACCAGAGAAAGATGGACAGCAACTAGGAGGGCTGCAAGGGCAAGTAGTCCATAAAGTTTCGGGGTTGAGGTTTTTGTTGGAGCCATCTTAGTAAGTTGTCGATCGAAATGAAGTATTACCCTAATTTTTTGATCCAGCTACTATGCCGCCAAATCTGGAGCGAGAGAATGTCTGTAATATCAAAATATCTGTTTTGAGTTGGGGCTGGGGTTGATCAATATTTAACTCTATACCCGCACATTTTAATTGGATACTCTCAAGTTTGGTTAGTAGAAATTATTAGTTACGAATTTTTCTCAGCTTTCTCCACAAATAAGCTATCCCCAAACCCAAGGCAGCTAAGAATGAAGTAAAGGGGGATGAGCTTTCTGGTACAGAAGGAGGTTCAGTTGTAGGAGTAGGTTCAGGATCAACAGAAGTATCATTAAGTGATAAGGTTACAATCCCATCACCTCCAATAGCTCCACCTCGTACACCAAAATGAAATGTTCCAGGATCTGCAAACATAAATCCGTTATTTGCAGTCCAAATTCCACCATTATTTCCCGGATCAACTATGAAGGAAAATTGAGTAGGAATTCCATTCTCAAAAGCTAAAACTGGACCGGTTGGGAAGTTGAAATCATCTCGTAATGTATAGGTAGTAAGAGTTGAACCTGTAGCAAAATCTAGGAATCTAAAATTTAGAGATAGTAGTCCGGCTCGATCTCCATATGGATTTCCATTATCTCCATTGATAGTCATTGTTTCCGTACCAACTTTAGTTAAATGTGTATTATCGTAGGTAAAGTCGCCAGTATAAATACCAGCAAACTCTCCATAATTAGCACCAACATTGACTTTGATTGTGCCTGTGAGTGTAGCTGCCATAACTGGGTTTCCTCCTTGTGTGGATATTAGATATGCTCCAACGATCGCAGCCAGTCCATATTTCAGTGTATTCATGAGATTGTTCCCGCGTAAAAGTTTCAACCTAAGACAAGAAAATAAACTCACTAATTAACTTAAGGTAGATAAGTTACTTGGCTCGATCGCGTCCTACCCTCGCCTCCTGAAAAGAATTTCCAATGCCCTGCAAAATACCTTTGCCAACTAAACCAATGCCCCGCCCGATAATTTGCGTGAGGACATAAATTAAACCTTTGCCCAAGAATTTAGTGATGGTCTGTAAGCGGGGGGCGATCGTGTCCTGTAGCTCTAGCCCTAGGGTTGTGAAATAACGAATTCCGGTGAGGGATTGGAGTTCCCTTGTCCGGGGGGCATAAACAGAGGTCGATCGAATTCCGGTTTCCCTAAAAACGTAGAGTTGATGGGTACTTTCAAAAATTAATTTTGGCTCATGAAAATAACTAAATACTCGATATCTCCAAGATAATTCATTGCGAAACCGGGTAATATCCCGGACAGAAATTAACTGCTGGTCATAAAAAGTTAGCTTGATGGATTCCACTTCCGAAAACTGATTAAGTAAAGGCTGAATCACTGCATTAGCTACTTGAATAATTAAATTCTCTAAGATTAATTCGGCTCTGGCGATCGCTTCGCCACTGGCGGCGGGATAGGCTCGATCGTCAATGGTTAGATTAGCATCAAATAAAATCTGGGATAGCAACTCCTCCACAAAGGGAATCTTCTCTAAGATTTCTACTTGAACTATGGCTTGATCTGCAAGTAAAGCCGGGACAATTTCCTGCTCTAGAGTTTCAGTTTTTAGGCTAGAATATTTCCCAAAGAAATCAGTAACCACTGCTATCCAGAGGTCTTGTAACAGTTGAACTTTGCGTTCATGAAGATAATCTAAATCAACCTGAGATAGGGATAAATCTTGGCAGAGATTAATGAATTTTTGCAAAATCAAAGATAACAACTCTCGTTTTTTGTGGAGAGCTAAAACATCAATTTCTAGAATTTTACCCGTGAGATTAATCAAAGGAAATTCTAGATGCAGTTGGACATTTTCATAGATTTTACTAGCTACACCCCTAGGGATAACTTGGGAAATGGTTTGAGAAATCGCCTGTTGATTACTGCCACTTACAAACACTAAACTGCCAGCAGAGTTTGCACTATCCTTTGAAGATTGGTTAATTACTTGATTAGTTATCTTAGTTATCTCTGTGTCTGGGGATAATCGTCCTTGGGGGTTTTGATTTAATTCTTGACTTGAGGTCAACTCCTGCGAATATAGAGTACTCGCCATGACCATCGCATTAACTGGAAAAAACTGATTAACTACCCAACGGGCTGTGCGGAGTTCTCGCCTAAGTCCAGTTAGAAATAGCCAATTCAAGTTAGATAGCTGGGGTTGTTGGAGATAGCGATCGATCTGCTGGAGTTCTTGGTTAATTTTAGCTACACCGATCGCTGCTTGGGAGTAGAGAGAGTTATTTTGAGGAAGATTTTGAGGAAGATTTTGGGGAATATCTTGAGTTAGGTTTTCCCTAGTCTCGCCCCAGAAACTTTGTCCCTGAGCTAAGGTATTAATCGCTTCTAGAATCGTGGCGACCGCCCCCGATCGGACACAATAGCCCTTAATCCCTAATTCCTGTACTTCCTCCAGCTCTGCCAGAGTCAATAACCTCGTCACCAACAAAACTGGCAAAGTCAAAAACTCCTGCCCTAGTTGCTGTCGACACTGGTGAAATTCCCTTAATAGCTGGGACAGATTTTCGCCATAACTCCCCAACAGCAACAACTTTGGGGTGAGAGGAGAGGCAACTAGATCCCTTGCCAAATTACCTACTAAGTTACCGGCAGCATCCCTGACAAACAACCTTTCTAGTAGAGAAGATAGCTCATCCGCCTCAGCAATGACTTGAAAATTGGCGACGGGTGGGTTAGTCGCTGGCAGATCGGTACTCGGCAAATTCGGCAAATTCGGCAAATTCTGATGGGTTGCTAAAGCCGTAGTTAAGCCCAATCTCCACACAGGGTCATCATCAACTAAAATTATCTTGACTGGCAAATTAATTGATTGATTAGTTGGTCGATCGTGCATGGGCTAAAAATCTCCAGAATCTGACCAAACAATTCTAGCTCTTTCCTGAAAATAATTTGTTAGGAATACTGCGTTTTCAACTTACCGAGTTTTTTCTATGAAATATGCCCTCGTTCACGAGTGGTTAACACCCAAGGCTACTGGCGGCTCTGAATTGGTAGTCAAAGAAATTCTCAAGCATATTCCGGCGGATGTTTATGCCCTGATTGATTTTGAGTCTACCAACCCCCAAAGCTATCTCTACGGGCGCACTATTGGGCATACTTTTCTGCAACACTTCCCCAAGGCTCGCCAAGGAGTCCAAAAATATCTGCCCTTGCTGCCTTTGGCGATCGAGCAGCTAGATCTGCGAGACTACGATATTATTCTTTCTTCTTCCCACGCCGTAGCTAAGGGTATCCTCGCCAGCCCCCAACAAATGCACCTCTGCTACTGCCACACCCCCATGCGCTACATTTGGGACTTGACCTTTGATTATCTCCACAGCAGCCGTTTAGGAAGGGGTATGCCCGGTATTTTGACCCGCTACCTGCTCCATCGCCTGCGTCAGTGGGATGTGATCAGTGCTAACCGGGTTGATTATTTCATCGCCAACTCCCGCCACACCGCCCGGAGAATTTGGCGCTGTTATCGTCGCCCTGCGGAGGTAATCTACCCCCCAGTGGAGATCGATCGCTTTCCCTTCCAATCTAAAAAAGAAGATTTTTATTTGGTAGTTTCCCGATTAGTAAGTTATAAACGGGTATCCCTAATTGTTAAGGCTTTTAACCAACTGGGGCGCAATCTGATCGTGATTGGCAGCGGACCAGAATTAAAACAATTGCAACAAATTGCCCAACCTAATGTTAGGCTCATGGGGTATCAACCAGACGCTGTGGTCGAAAAATACATGAGTCAAGCAAAAGCATTTGTCTATGCGGCTGTGGAAGACTTTGGTATTGCCCTAGTGGAAGCCCAAGCCTGTGGTACGCCTGTAATCGCCTACGGAGCGGGGGGAGCCTTGGAAACTATCCAAGATTTTCGCCAGTCTCCACAGACAGCTACAGGATTATTGTTTGACAGTCCCACAGAAACAGGTTTAATAGAAGCAGTAAAATTTTTTGAAGCAGAGGGAAAAAGGTTCCAACCGGAACTTGCACGATCGCACGCTGCCAAATTTGCCCCAAAAATCTTTGAAAGTCGCTACCTAGCGTTTTTAGAAGACTGTCAGCAGAAATTTATTTCTGGGGACTCGAAAAAAAATCTTGCTTTTTGGTCATAAATCCCATGAGCAAGAGACACAAGTGATTTATGATCGGTGTGGTGTGAAGTGAAGGAGTAAGATGACTGCCGAAAGCCAACTTACCTCCGTCAGGATACTTCGGGCATTTGTCAAACTAGGTTTTCAACCCCTCACCGGAGGCAAGAAAACTGGATTGACACGCCAACGTCTAGACGGAGAATCTGTCAAACGGCTGTTTGATGTTTTGTTTTCTTTATCAGTGCTTGTGTTTTTCTCGCCGGTATACCTCATACTGGCGGCTCTCATAGCTCTAAGCTCTCCTGGTCCTATTTTTTATATCCAGGAACGGGTCGGTAAAGATCACAAGCATTTCGGCTGTATCAAGTTCAGAACAATGGTAGAAAATGCGGATGAGGTGTTGGAGGATTTAATGGCCACTTCACCCCAGATGCGATCGGAGTTTGAAGATAACTTTAAGCTCCGCCAAGATCCCCGCATTACTTGGATTGGAAGATTTTTACGAGTCACTAGTCTCGATGAATTTCCCCAATTCTGGAATGTGCTGATGGGAGATATGAGCGTGGTGGGACCGCGCCCCTTGGTTCCTGAGGAATTGCCCAAGTACGGTAAACATATCGACAAGGTGCTGACCATTCGTCCGGGGATTACGGGTTTGTGGCAGGTTTCTGGTCGCAATGATATCCCCTATCCTCGCCGTGTCCAGATTGATGTCTACTATGTCAATAGTTGCAATTTTTGGATGGACTTATTCCTGATTGTGAAAACGATCGGGGTGGTTTTATTTACCAAAAATAATGGTGCTTACTAGAGGCGCCCATTTAGGTATTGCTTAATTTCTATCCTTGCTTTTTTAGATCAAGGAATTTAGTTATTAACAATGTCAATCAGGGTGTCGATTGTTTAGATCAGGTCTAAGATATCTAACAAACATCAGGGAATACTCAAAAATCGTTAACGATCGATAGGTGACGATCAAAAAAAATTGAGTTAACTTGGGGGTAATTTGTACTCTGTACCCCTTGGTGATAATCATGGTCAAAACTAAAAATTGCAACTATGGAAAATTTAGAGTCTATGGTTGAAGTTATGGTTAAAACTGCGATTAAGACCATGGGTGTATGGCGTACGAAAACAACCTCTGGACTAACCAAAGCTATATTCAATTTGTCTAGGCTGGCTGTCCAATTTTCCTTAGGAAGTAAAACAAGCAATGACGGAAATTAAGCGATCGCTAATTACTGGTATCACAGGTCAAGATGGTTCCTATCTAGCAGAACTCTTGCTAGAAAAAGGCTACGAAGTTCACGGGATTATTCGCCGGACTTCGACTTTCAACACCGATCGAATTGACCACATTTATGAAGACCCCCACAATGAATCTCCAAAATTACGCCTCCACTACGGCGATCTAACTGACGGCACGACCCTGCGCCGGATTCTTGAGGAAGTCAAACCGATAGAAATCTACAATCTGGGAGCACAATCCCACGTCCGAGTTAGTTTCGACTCTCCAGAATACACCGTAGACACCGTCGCCATGGGAAATCTCCGGCTCCTCGAAGCTGTACGAGATTATCAACAAAGAACCGGGATTCAAGTCAAGTTTTATCAAGCTGGCTCTTCAGAAATGTTTGGCAAGGTCATGGAAGTTCCCCAAAAGGAAACCACCCCTTTTTATCCCCGTAGTCCCTATTCCTGCGCCAAGGTCTATGCCCACTGGCAAACAGTAAACTACCGAGAATCTTACAATTTATTTGCTTGTAATGGGATTTTGTTCAATCATGAAAGCCCCCGCCGTGGGGAAACCTTCGTCACCAGAAAGATCACCAGAGCGATCGCCCGGATTATTGCTGGCAAGCAAAAGAAACTCTTCCTCGGCAACCTCGACTCCAAAAGAGACTGGGGCTATGCCAAGGACTATGTCAAAGCCATGTGGCTAATGCTCCAGCAAGACGAACCCGATGATTACGTCATTGCCACGGGAGAAACCTATTCAATTAAAAAATTCCTAGACCTTGCCTTTGAGTATGTCAATCTCAAATGGGAAGATTACGTAGAATTTGATCCCCGTTACCTGCGCCCAGCAGAGGTAGACTTGTTGATCGGCGACCCTTCCAAGGCAAAAGCCAAACTGGGCTGGGAACCTTCTGTCACCTTTGAACAGCTAGTCTATCTAATGGTGGACTCAGACCTCAAGGCTTTAGGGCTACCTCCCGCCGGAAATTCTCAAGAAGACAATGCTTTTATCCGGCAGGATATGGGAACAGTAGATTAAGACAGTGAACAGTTATCAGTAAACAGTGAGCAGTGAACAGTAAACATCAGGAGTTTATAACTGACACATTGATTTTACTCAGCACAATCAACTGAATAACTGATACTTCGGCTCCACTCAGTACGACTAACTGATAACTGATAACTGATAACTGATAACTGGTAACTGAAATAACTGGTAACTGATTTATGGCTGGTTTAGACTTGAGTGGTAAGCAAATTTTGGTGACTGGTGGAGCAGGATTTCTGGGCAAACAGGTGATTGCCCAATTAGTAACGGCAGGAGCCTCTCCAGAAAAGATCAAGGTAGTTCGATCGAAAGATTATGACCTGACAACCCTAGAAGCCTGTCAAAGGGCGGTGGAGGGACAAAATATCATCATTCATCTGGCTGCCCATGTCGGGGGCATTGGCTTAAATCAAGCAAAACCAGCCGAACTTTTCTATGACAATTTAATGATGGGAGTCCAACTTATCCACTCCGCCCACCAAGCCGGGGTCGAAAAATTTGTCTGTGTCGGGACAATCTGTGCCTACCCCAAATTTACCCCAGTGCCTTTTAAGGAAGATGATATCTGGAATGGCTATCCCGAAGAAACCAACGCCCCCTACGGTGTGGCTAAAAAGGCTCTGCTCGTCCAACTCCAGTCCTACCGCCAGCAGTACGGCTTCAATGGCATTTATCTACTGCCAGTAAATCTCTACGGGCCAGAGGATAATTTTGATCCCAGTAGTTCCCACGTGATTCCAGCCTTGATTCGCAAAGTCCATGAGGCGCAACTCCGGGGAGACAAGGAAATTCCGGTATGGGGAGACGGTAGCCCGACTAGGGAATTTTTGTACTCCACTGATGCTGCCCAAGGGATTGTCATGGCAACCCAGCTTTATGACGGGGCAGAGCCAGTGAATTTGGGGACTAATTATGAAATTTCGATCAAAGATTTAATTACCCTGATCTGTGAGCTTATGGGTTATGAAGGGGAACTCGTTTGGCAAGTAGATAAGCCCAATGGTCAGCCCCGGCGCTGCCTAGATACGGAGCGAGCTAAGCAAGCCTTTGGATTCACAGCCCAGATGGAATTTAAGCAGGGACTCAAGAATACGATCGAGTGGTATCGCCAGCACGCCGTCTAAAATAATGGATAAATACTTAATTGTTTTAGAAAAATCTGATAGCGGTTTTTCAGCTTACTCTCCCGATGTATGGGGCTGTGTAGCTACTGGGGAAACTCTAGAGCAGACTTTGGAGAATATGCGATCGGCCCTAGTTTTTCATCTCCAAAATCCTATGTCTAGGCCGCTACCCTGTGGGATCGAGACCTATTTAGATGCCCTCCGAGAATCGGAAGGTGAAGAATTTTATTTAACCCATCTAGCCTTAGAAGTCTTGAAACCTGCCTAATCAGTAGTCATTAGCAGCAACCTCTCAAATTAAACATAAGAGAAAAAATTATTTGACCTACAGAATATGGGAGAGGCAAGAAACATCAGCCCCGCCAAAATGGACACTCAGCCCGACATTGAGATTTTCTAGGGATTTGACCAACCAAGGTACGCCGTCACGGGAAGAAGTTTCGTAGTGATTAAAGAGAATAGCAAACCTTTTTTCTAAGTAGGGCTTGACTTTGTGACAGGTTAAAATAATTTTTAGGATCAGGCTGATTGTATAAGTTGCGCCAAGATTGGTGATTAGATCTACAAAGACAAAATGTTGGGGTTTTTGGGGACTTTCCACAATCAGATAGTTGAGAACTTGGCTGCAAGTCCGCATCACCATAAACTCATCGAGCCGCTTCTCGTCATTTTGAGGCGAAATACTCATGACGTACTTGTACAGGTTTTCATTGAAGCGGAGTTTTCCAAAGGCAGGATCGATCGCCATCGTCAGGTATTGATAGAAATCTTGCTTAAAAGTTTTATAGTTGGCAACGTGGTGACTGTGGGAGATAAAACTATCTGCAAGCTCTCGATGACTTTTGCCACCCTGAACTTTCCCGACGTACTGCTTCAGAGCCGAACCTAGCTCTCGATCGCTCAGCAGCGTCGGATTCTCAACGGGTTCAATACTCCGGGAAGACTTATTTTTCACTCGATGGGCTAACCGGACTTGGTAGGTCACGTAGTGGGATAGGTCTGTCTCAAACTTTTGTTGACTGCGCTCTTGAATATTACGAATTGTCCGCTTTTGTTGATAGTCACTGTCTTCACTCAACAGGCAATGCTCGTAGAGATAGGGATAACGTTGGATGAGATTACCAACTAAGGGATTCTCCTGATGGGACTCCTGCTCAAAAACATGAGCCAAACGCTTTAGAGTAAGGCACTGCTCTGTTTCGTGGAATAATTTCATCAACTCCCGGACGCGACGCACCCCCCGAGAACTAATATTTCCAGCAAAAATCGGCTCTTCTAGGAGAGAAACCAGAGATGGAATTGCTGCCTGAGAACTGGGTTGTAGTTGCCAAGTATTGATTAATGTATAGAAGCAGCGATTGAGAACGAAGCGAAATTCCTGTTCTGCTTGCTTGGCAAGGGCGAGTTCTTGGAGGGTACTGGCAATCTGTGGATAATCATAGCTAGCCGGATCCAAAAAAAGATGCCGAAATTGCTCAATCGTTTCCGGGGGCGGGGTTGATTGAGCCAAGCGCAGCAAGTGGTCGTAGATTTGCTGTGCTTGCGGAGGGGTCGATCTACAATAAGAATCCAGGGAAGTGTTCACCCAGTTAACCTCTGCACATGTTTATTTTTCACTAAAATTTTTACTAGATTGACACGAACTCTTCTCTGTAAGATTACTTGTAGGCTGAAATGATTACCTAATACCTACAAAATTACCTCAATATGTTCAGTTCAGATAACTGAATTCATAAAACATATTAAATTTCTGAGAGAATTATTTGAGAGAATTATTTGGGAACACAAATACAATTAATCATATCAGACATTCACCAATTTTTACTCATTTATAAATTATGCCCCGGCAAATCCATCTCCTTGACCTCCTAACACTACTCTCAGCTCAACCCTATTATTTAGACTCAGATTCCTCTGTATCCGTGATTACAGGGATCACTACAGATACTCGCCGAGTACAGACAGGAGAGGTTTTTATTGCGCTCCAAGGGGCGAACTTTGATGGACATGGGTTTGCAGGGCAAGCGATCGAGGCAGGGGCGCAAGTTGTCATCACTAACCGCCGATTACCAGAGAAAATTCCCCAACTAGTAGTACCCGATACCCTCGTTGCCTACCAGCGTATTGCCCAATGGTGGCGGCAGCAGTTCCAGATCCCGGTGATTGGGGTGACTGGTTCCTTTGGCAAGACCACAACCAAGGAGTTAATTGCGGCTTTGTTGAGTCACCACGGCAAAGTCTTAAAAACTCAGCTTAACTACAATAACGAGATTGGCGTACCCAAAACTCTCTTGGAATTAAATGCAGACCATCAGTTTGCGGTGGTGGAAATGGCAATGCGGGGCTTGGGAGAAATTGCCCTCTTAACTCAGATCACGCAGCCAACTATTGGCTTAATTACCATTGCCGGCAGTGCCCATGTGGGCAGATTGGGTTCCCTGGAGGCGATCGCTCAGGCGAAGTGTGAACTCCTTGAAGAAATGCCGGGGGATGGGGTAGCAATTTTGAACCACGATAGCCAACGATTGCTCGATCGAGCCGCAGCAGTTTGGTCTGGTAATACTATTACCTACGGTTTGGAAGGGGGCGATCTTCAGGGAAAGTTGCAGGAAGACCAGTTAATAGTCAGGGGGAAATCCCTACCCTTACCCCTACCGGGTCGCCATAATGCGGTGAATTTCTTGGGGGCGATCGCCGTTGCCGAAACTCTGGGGCTAGATTGGGATTTTCTTACCCACGGTTTACCTGTCCAACTCCCTTCTGGGCGGGCGCAGCGTTACCAGCTATCCCAAGATATTTTATTGCTGGATGAAACCTACAATGCAGGGCTAGAATCTATGATTGCAGCGTTGCATTTGCTGGCAGGGACACCGGGAAAACGTCATGTTGCCGTCTTGGGAACCATGAAGGAATTGGGGGAAAAGTCCCAAGAGTTTCATCATCGGGTGGGGGAAGTAGTCCGAGAACTAGCCCTAGATCAGTTGTTTGTTTTAGTAGATGCAGAGGGTGAGGCGGAGGCGATCGCCCAAGGAGCAGATCCCCTGAAAGCCTTATGTTTTAACAACCATGCAGATTTGACTACAACTTTACAATCTTTTCTGCAACCGGGGGATACGGTGTTACTCAAGGCTTCTCGATCAGTTAAGTTGGATTTGGTGGTCGATCGGATAAAGGAGGAGAGGGATGGCTAATTAACGGATAGGAAGGCAGAACTCAGACCATAGGGGGAATCTGCTCAGGGTTAATCCCCATCGATCTCAGATAGGCTGCCAGCCGCTCCTTTTCTTGAACTGCTTGATCGGCGATCGCCTCCGCCTGTTCCTTGGCCCGCCGTTCTTGAGTCACTAATTCTTCAGCAGTTTGGTAGCGTTCTTCAGCAGATTGATAGCGTTCTTCAGCAGATTGATAGCGTTCTTCAGCAGATTGATAGCGTTCTTCGGCAGTTTGGTAGCGTTCTTCGGCAGATTGATAGCGTTCTTCGGCAGTTTGG
>JAAUUE010000427.1 GCA_012031635.1 Coleofasciculaceae cyanobacterium SM2_1_6
GCTTTGGAATCAGTGTCGTACCAGCGCCAAGGGATGTCTACACCTTGGGAAAGACCGATGTCGAGTGGTTTGGGTAATATTTTCACCGGTGATCCAGTTTCTAGCCAGAGGGGAGGCTGGGATAAATTTGTGCCGTTGAGGGTGCGATCGATCCCCAATACTTGACATAGTTTGCCGGGACCCGCCCCTAAGCGCTCTGGTTTGCCTTTAAGAATTTTGGCGGTTGATTGATGGGGTAGGGTGGGCGATCGCTTCTTAAATGATGGATGAATTGCTTGATTAGGTAGCTGATCCTGAAATAATCTTGCTGGTAAAACTTCAGGAAGCCAGTCGGGAAATTCTGTTAACTCCACGGCGCGGATCAGGACCGCACTAGGGATATTAAATTCATCAGTCACCACATTAAAACAGTGATAAATCCCATAAATTAGGTACACATAACCCAAACCCGCCGTCCCAAACATCACCTCATTACGTGGAGTCCGGCGACGATAGGCATGACAGGCGGGATCCCCCGGTGCGTAGGCTTCAGTTTCCACGATCCTCCCCCGCAACACCCGCCCCGCCGCAAACTGCCGCACCAAATAGCACCCCAAAAGTTCTGGAGCCACCACCGTCGATGGGCGAGCCAACCATTTAGGCTCTATAATTTGGGTAGAATTAGGCAAGCTCATTTGCCTTGGGAATGATTGTGCAGGTCAGACATCACGAAATATAGCAGTCCTAAATAATTTCATCCGCCTTCGGCGGGTGAAATCACCTACCAGAAGCAATCTTAATTTAGCAAATGATTTAGGATCGCTATAGGACATTACCAAATATACAGGGAGAAAAATTATGGATGTTAAACTAATTTTGGTCGGCTTAACCGTCGTTTTTACCATTCTTTGCCTATTCTACGGTACTCAGAATGGCTTTTATGATTCTGATGATTATCATGGCAATGGCTCCGCCCACTAAAACTAGTGACTATGAATAGTCAACTCGCTTGCTTTCCCTACGGTGTCGGTCATGGTAGTGAGGGAGTTTGTCTACTGGTACACATGGGGCATCATCGCATCCTCTTGGATTGTGGTCTAGAAAACATTGCCGCCCTTGCCCAAGCTGAAGAGCCGCCGATGGATGTGATTTTGTGTAGCCATGCCCACAGTGATCATGCCAAGGGACTGCGGCAACTGCACCAAGTTTTTCCCCAGATTCCCATCTATGCCAGTGAAGTTACAACCCAGTTACTGCCCTTAAATTGGCTGAACTCAGAAGAATATCCGGGGATTACCGAGAATTTTTGTACTGCCCTGCCTTGGCGATCGCCCATTGAAATTCTCTCTGGCTTGGTCATTGAACTATTTCCCGCCGGACATCTCCCCGGTGCGGCTTTAATTGCTTTAACTTATAACCCTCCAGAACCAGAGCAGAGTCTGCAATTAGCCGATTTATCCCAGAGTTTGCGCCCCTATACTCTCTTTTATACTGGGGATTTTTTCCTTTCCCATACCCGCCTAGGTTCTGGCTTAGACCTACAGGCAGTGCGGGGTTTGCAGCCCGATGCCCTGATCATCGAAGGCAGCTGTGGTACAGCCCGGTATCCCCACCGCCGCCAACAGGAAAACCGCCTAATTGAACAAATTAGTCGATCGCTCCTCCAAGGCAAATCAATCTTATTACCAATGCCCATCCTCGGAGTCGGGCAGGAAATTTTGATGTTGTTGCGCAGCCATCACCAGTTTACGGGGCGCAGGGTCGATATTTGGGTCGATCGCTTCGTTGCCGCCGGGTGTGATGCCTATCTGGAAATTCTGCCTCATTTACCTGTATCTGTGCAAAACTTTGCCCGCCATCAGCCCCTATTTTGGGACGATCGAGTCTTACCCAGAGTCCGCCGTCTGACCCCACCTCGGCAAGGCTCAGTGACCACAGATTTTTCTCACAATGCCGACCCCTGCATTCTTTTAGTAGACTACCGCAGTGATTGGTCAATATATTATGCAGAGAACCCAGAGGCTTGGGTGTTATTTGTCCCAGAGGCTGATCCTACGGAAGAATTTCCCCCAGAACTTGAAGTTGTGAACTACCTCCTCGCCCAGCACAGCGACCAGCAGGGAACCACTCAGCTAATTCATAATCTCCGCCCCCAGCATATAGTTTTTGTCCACGGCTCCCCGAATAACTTGATAGATTTGGCTTGTCTAGAAGAACTCCAGAGTCGCTACCAACTCCACTGCCCCAAAGCCGGAACTTTTGTGGAGTTGCCCGTGGGGGAAGCCTTTGTTCAAGATAATGCGCTTCCCATCCAGCCCAACTACGAGGGCGAGTTGAATGAGTTGGGAACCTTGGTGACGATTACCCTGCCGGAGGCGATCGCTGCGGATCCCCGGTGGCAGAAATTTGCTGAAACTGGCCTAATCGAAGCTCGCTGGCAAGGGGAAGAATTAGTCCTCAAGGGTCTATCCCCACGGGAATTGATGCAACAAAATCCCAGCCGGACTCTGGCAAGTATTCCCTGCTGTAGCAACTGTCTTTATGAACGCAATCAACGCTGTACCAACCCCCAATCACCCCTCCACCGTTTCAAGGTTCCCCCCGATGGCTACTGCCCCGTCTTCGCCTTCAACACTGATAGCGTTTAACTCCTGAAAAAATATTTTAGACTTCGCTGGGTCAGGAATCATGGTTTTATCGCCCTCTTGCCAACCGGCGGGGCAGACTTCATCGGGGTGAGATTGCACATGCTGAAACGCCTTCAGAGTCCGTAGGGCTTCGTCGATGTTGCGTCCCACCGCTAGGTTATTTATAGTTGAATGTTGGATAATCCCTTGGGGGTCAATGATGAATAATCCCCGGAGAGCAATCCCATCTTCGGTAAGGACATGATAGGCCGTGGCAATTTCTTTTTTGAGGTCAGAAATCAGGGGATAGGTCAGGTCGCCAATGCCCCCGGATTTGCGATCGGTCTGAATCCAAGCCAAGTGGGAAAATTCACTATCTACTGATACTCCCAAAATCTCTGCATTATTTGCCGTGAAGTCAGCGTAGCGATCGCTAAAGGCATTAATTTCCGTCGGGCAGATAAAAGTAAAATCTAGGGGATAAAAAAATAGCACCACATACTTCCCCCGGTAATCCGAGAGCTTAATCGTCTTAAATTCCTGATCCACCACCGCCGTCGCCATAAAGTCTGGGGCAACCTTGCCAACTCGTAAACATCCCTCTGTCATACCCGCTCCCTGTCCTAATTAGTTTAAGTTTTAAGTTTTAAGTTTTAAGTTTTAAGTTGTTTTAGATTAAAACTGGGGCTCTTGCCCCCCAACAAGAAATAGGTAGGCATTTCTCCCCTTGCCTTTGATGTGAATTGTGCCCCGG
>JAAUUE010000428.1 GCA_012031635.1 Coleofasciculaceae cyanobacterium SM2_1_6
TTATAGTGGTGCTACCACGGGGGTGTTCGATCGAGCCACCGAAGAAGCCGTGATCAGCCTCCAAAATCTCAAGCCCTCGCTGCTGACGGCATTGCTGGTGACAAAACCCTGACCAGTCTAGAAAATCTAAAAAAAAATGGTTCCGGTGTTTCCTTTCATAATGTGACGATCCAGCTCAATAGTCGGGGGGAAGCCGTCCGCACTCTGCAAATGAAACTAGCCCAACTGGGTTATTACACCACCGGCATTACAGGTATCTTTGAAGAAAAAACCGTTGATGCTGTCCTCCGATTCCAAAAAGACCGGGGCTTGACTACCGATGGTGTAGTGAGAACTGAGACTTGGCAAGAACTCTCCGCCCAGTAGATGATCCCTGTTCCCTAAGTAGAGAAATTTGAGGAGGCAAAGCCACCACTGGGGGTGAGAACCTTAAGGACGCAAAGCCTTGCGCCCCTACAATTGCTACCA
This sequence comes from Coleofasciculaceae cyanobacterium SM2_1_6, assembly GCA_012031635.1. Classification (GTDB taxonomy): domain Bacteria; phylum Cyanobacteriota; class Cyanobacteriia; order Cyanobacteriales; family JAAUUE01; genus JAAUUE01. The sequence goes on from JAAUUE010000428.1 coordinate 469, forward strand.
TCAAAGGGATTCCACTGATATTGAAAACCTCCGGCTAATTATCCCTGCTAACTATACTATGCCAAACTATGCCAACTACCGTTGAAATCCTTTCTCCTGAAGAACTCCGGCGGACTGTCAACCGTTTAGCTTCCCAAGTGGTAGAAAAATCAAGGGATATTTCGCAGTTGGTGCTGTTGGGGATTCACACCAGAGGCGTTCCCCTCGCCTACCTGTTGGCTAAACAGATTCAACTCCTAGAAGGGATAGAAGTGGCGGTGGGAGCCTTGGATATTACCTTCTATCGGGATGATTTGGATCAGATCGGGCTACGGACTCCGGCAAAAACTGATATTGCCTTTGATCTGGCGGGGAAGGTAGTGGTGTTGGTGGATGATGTGATCTATAAGGGACGGACAATCCGGGCGGCGTTGAATGCGGTACATGAGTATGGGCGACCGGCCAATGTTTGGCTTGTGGTGTTGGTCGATCGAGGGCATCGGGAGTTGCCCATTCATCCAGACTTTACCGGGAAACAATTACCCACTGCCAAGGAGGAACAGGTGAAGGTGTATCTGGAGGCGATCGACGGGTTCGATCGAGTGGAGCTCATCCGGGATTAAAACCATAGGCATAAAAACCTTGACAAATAAATCATTTCGGGTTGTGCATCAAATTAATGTTGGGTAGGGCAAAGTCCACCCTACATCTAGAGTCTGCGCGTAAGTCCTGTTACAGTTTCCTAAAAAACATTTCCTAAACATTTTTTAAAAAAAGATAGTAAAAAAAATAGTAGGGAAACCTAGAAAATATGATGTCAACTTGGATCAATGGCACAACCCGGAGCGGCAAGACTAGTCGCTTGGTAGAGGGCTACTGCGCATGGATGGCAAAATGGGTCGCAACTCCCCGCAAGCCCCGGATTTCCGGTGGCGTACCTCTGCGGTCTAGTCCTCCAGTTTTGGTGTTGGCTGCTAACGATGATAGCAAACGGGAGCTAAATGAGCAGTTGACGATCGCCACTCAAGGAAAATATCCCCTTACCATTAAAAGCCCTCTAGGTTTTTTTCAAGAAGAAGTATTATTATTTTTTCCACTCCTAATCCAGTCTTGGGCAGCATCTCAGCAATTTCCACAGTCTCCCCAATCAACCCCATCCCCAACATTTTCGCCATCACCTCAACTCTTGTCATCGCCCCAACCCCAGCAATCTCCACCCCAACTCCCGCCCCCTTTGTTTCCCCTAAAGCTGCACCCCGAAACTGAGCAGGAACTAGCTACCCGCCTCTGGCAACACCGCCTCACCCCCTCAGTCCTCCGGCAGGCAGGAACCGGAGAATATCAGCTAGTCCGGCGTATTTTAGATTTAATGATGTTGGCGGGTTTGAGCGGGGTGAACTTGGAGGATATTCCAGTGATGCTGCATCAGGGCTTGGCGGGGGAAGAAGACCCGGCTTTGTATCCCCTCTACGGTGAACTCTTGCAGGCATGGTACGACTGGTGCTGGCAACGAGGTTTTTTGAGCTACGGGATGATTACCCAACTCTACTGGCGGTATCTGCTGCCCCACCCAGATTACCAGAGGAATTTACGGCAACGGACGGCGGCGGTGTTTGCGGATGATGTGGATGATTATCCGGCGATCGCCTGTGACTTGTTGGAGTTGCTCCTCGATCGAGGGGTACAGGGGATGTTTACCTATAACCCCAATGGCAAGGTACGGCTGGGCTTAAATGCTGATCCAGATTATTTGCTGGGCTTGGCTTCTCGCTGTCGGGTGGAGAATTTAACGGGGCTGGTGTTGGGGGAACTGGGGCATAGTTCTGGCAATGTTGCCGAGACGATCGTGGATTTGGTTAGCAATCCGGTGTTTCTGCCCGTGCTACCGCCTACGCTCCGGGGCATTCAAACCGTGGCTCGATCGCAAATGCTCCGCCAGACTGCTAACACGATTATTGACCTAGTTCGTTCGGGAGTGGAGCCGAGGGAAATTGCGGTGATTGCGCCGGGGTTGGATGCGATCGCTAGATATACGCTCACAGAAATCCTCACGGCTCAAGGCATCGGGGTCTATGGTCTGCATACCCAAAATCCCCTCAATAGTATGGCGATCGTCCGGGGATTGTTAACTCTATTAGCTTTGGTATATCCGGGGCTGGGTAGATTAATCACGGGGCAGCAGGTGGCGGAAATGTTAGTTATCCTCAGTGGTCGATCGCCCCAACCGCCAGCGACCGCCTCAAACTCAGAACAATTTTTAGAGCAATCTCCAGCACAATCCCCAACTCTGTCGCCGGGGCTGACCGTGAGCTTGGCGAACTACCCAGAAACTACCCAGCCCTCAACCAGAGAAACCTATGATATTGATCCCGTCCGGGCGGGGTTATTAGTCGATCATTGCTTTGTGCCGGATCCAGAGTTGCCCCAATTATTACCAGAATCCAGTTTTTCTCGGTGGGATCGTCTCGGAGCCAAAGCTGTCACCGCTTATAATGAAATTCGCCAATGGATCGAAGAGCAACGCCGCCAACAACAACAGAGGTTAGCTTTTAGTGCGATCGCTGTCCTCGATCGAGCTATGCAAAAATTCCTATTTCCCCGCCGCCATCTCAACTATGAGCAACTGGCTGGATTGCGGGCTTTGATGGAAACTGCCCAACACTACTGGGAGGTAGACCAACGGGTACGTCAAAATCAATACCAAACTTCATCCCCTTATCAATCTCTATCTCAAGATTACAACCCAAATCAACCCCAAAAAAATACCTACACCGACACGATCGCCCAATTTATCCAAATGCTAGACCTCGGCACTGTCACCGCCAATCCCTATCCCGTCCAACGTTTCACCCCCAAGCCGCCAATAGTGTCACCCTTGCCAATATTTTTCAATACCGTCAAGACCGC
>JAAUUE010000046.1 GCA_012031635.1 Coleofasciculaceae cyanobacterium SM2_1_6
TTACCTTTGCCAGAACTGAAAAATCCCCAATGGTTCCAAGTCCAACGTTGGCGCTATGCCCAGCCGAACACTGCCTGCAAGGTAATTTGTCTGCCCGCTCCGACTCCCTTCCCTCTGGTGTGTTGCGGAGATTGGTGTCAAGGTAATTTAATCGAGAGTGCGATCGCTTCTGGGAAAGCCGCCGCCCAATTTATTGCCCAATTTTAGGATTATGTGCCTAGGTAACGCCGGAGAAATGTTTCTACCGATTCTAGTTTGAAATTATAAATGGTTTCTAGAGTATCGATTTCGTTGGCAGTGCAGTAAAACTCATTGGCAACCAACGCCCGGAAAGTGCCGAGACTGCCAGAAAGGGCGGGATTCATCAAGCCGATCGACCCCCGGATGCCATCCACAACCATCAACGGCGCATTAATGACAATGGGTTCCCGGTTAAATAGCCGCCCGAAAATCCGGGGAATATCTTCCCGCTTGAGAATATCGGGTCCACCCACAGGAAAGATGCGATTTTTTGCCCCCATATTCACCGGAGATTCCACCGCAATCCGGGCGAGATCATCGGTACTGACAATGGAAGTCCGGTTTTTGGGATCACCTGTGAGCAAATACAGCCCTGTTTGTTTGAATCTTTCCGCTAGGGGCAACAGGCTAGAAGCTAAACCAGAAGGACGCAAAATTGTATAGTTTAACCCACTAGATTGCAGATATTTTTCCACTTCCCGCTTCGCCTTAAAGACCGTGGCATCTTCATAACCTCGATCGGCTCCCAAGACAGAAATAAACACAAAATGCTCCACCCCTGCTGCCTTAGCCTGATCAATCAAATCTACATTGGCTCGATAGTCCAACTCCTGCGCATCGCTGCCAGAGCCGTGGCTACTGATCACGTACTTCACCCGCCGACAGGCTTTCTGAATATCCCGTTCTTCCCGGAGATTGCCAATGAAAATCTCGGAACCCCGGTTTTCCAGTTCTGCATACTTCGAGGAGAGCCGCACAAACGATCGCACGGGCTGATCCCGCTCCCGCAATAATCTCACCACCCGCCGCCCCAAAGCTCCTGTCGCCCCTGTCACTAAATACATATTTTTCCTAATCCCTATTGATTAACGTCAGTTCGGGATAAGCCGAGACCCTCACCCTAGCCCTCTCCCAGAACGGGAGAGGGAACAAGAAAAACTTGTCTTACTCCCCTTCGCTCCTTGTGGGAGAAGGAGTTGGGGGATGAGGGGTATTTGTTATCCCGAATTCACGTTGATTACTAATCTACTGAAGTTTATTTGTTAAGCCTAACTAAAGTTTAGCAAAATCTACTGTCTAGTTAATTTTTCAGATCTGCAAGGATTTCATCATCCACCGAAAAATCAATCTTGGCAGCTTGAGCATTAATGAGATAGTCATTTTGGAAAGCCTCCTGCAAGCCGGAAATGAGGTCATACTGGGGCTGCCAAGCAAGTTCCTGTTTTGCCTTGGTGATGTCGCAGAAAAAGTGTTGGGGACGGAGGGGGAAGGCTTTGCGTTTGCCGAAGTCGTAGGCTTTAGGATTGTAAGGGACAATTTTGAGGCTACTGGGATCCTTCCCGGCGGCTACAGCACAGGCTTTTGCCAAACCATGAAAAGTTACGTAGCGATCGCCCGACACATTATAAATCTGCTCTTTAGTTCCTTCGTGATCCAACACCTTCGCCATCGCCACTGCTAAATCTTGGACATGCCCAAGTTGGGTAATATGCTCCCCATGTCCGGGAATGGGGATAGGTCGATCGTGAACGATGCGATCGAAGAACCACGACTCTAGGAGGTTGTAATTTTGGGAACCGTAAATATAGGTAGGGCGAATGGAAGTCCAAGGCAAATAAGCACAACTAGCAAGGTAGGCTTCGGTTTCGTGCTTCCCCTTATGACGGCTCTTGGGATCCACGGCATCTCCTTCTTGATGGGGTGGTTGATCAGTTTTTAGATAAACTCCGGCAGAACTCATGTAAATAAATTTTTCTACCTTACCTTGGAATAGCTCGACGAGGGGCTGAGTATCGCTTAATTCTCGCCCGTTGTTATCATAAACAGCATCAAAGTTTTCCTTACCCAGTTTGGTCTTCAAGTCTTCGGGATTGGTGCGATCGCCCGTAATCACCCGGACTCCCTCTGGGGCTGGCTTATTCCCCCGATTAAACAAAGTAACCTGATGCCCCTGCTCTAAAAGAAGTTTAGTTAAATAAACCCCAATAAACCGGGTTCCCCCCATAATTAATACTCGCATCTTACCTCTGTTTAAATATCTGAACTGTAGATTAAATATATAGACTGTAGCCTAAATTAACTTTTGTAGCTCAAAACTTAGAATAAAAAATAATGTTTGCTTATAGACAAGATAGATATACTATCAGATATACTACGTTGTATTAAATACAATAAGACATCTTAAGTCTAGGGAAACCAGTCTGGTGATTATATTAAGAGGTAAATTTAAATGGCAAGATCTAGCTGATGCGAACTCTCTGCATCTCGACTTAGATTCATTGCAACGTCAGGTTAAGGAAACAAAGAAGGAAATAACGGCAAAAAATATCTATACGTCATTATTCTCAGTTTTTGCTATTTCTTTCTTTGCTTTACAGACTTTCCTTGTATACGGAGCATTGACAATTACTCTTATTATTTTATCACCCATATTTATATTGGTGATACTGTTGGTGATAATAACACTTTGTTTGTTATGTACATTATTGTTCAAATCACTTGTTCGTCGCAATGCTCGTCGGCAATTTTCCCAAAACAATTTTTTCAATTTGAACATGAATCTGCAATATCTTCTACAATACTTGAAGCAAGCTATCGGAGTGAAACAATTGACGGTGGAACACGAGATATCTCTTGTCTGATTTTTATAAATATAAGGCTAATGAAGATATAATTATTCTCTATCAATCTAAAGACTTATATTACATGTTTCCACGTCGTTTTTTTGCCTCAGAGGAAGACTTTAAAACTTTCATCTCTTATCTTGAGGCAAGTTTGCCTACTCCCAAGCGTTAGTATTATTCTCTTTAGCTAATTAGATAGAAATATCTCTATGACCTACACCTCATCCCAACTCCTTAGCTTTGAGACTTTTATCGCCCAATACGGAGATAATACCCGCTATGAAATTATTGATGGATAACTCAGAGACAGTTTACCTACTGGGCTTCACGAGGCTGTTGCCGGGAGTATTGCTGGGAGAATCTATGTTGAAATCCTCCGGGATAATTTTAACTGGTTAGTGCCAAAAACTTGCCTGATCAAACCACTATCCGGCGAAGCTACAGCCCTACGTCCTGATGTAATTATTTTAGATAAAGCCAAACTTAGTCAAGAACCCCTTTGGCACAAGGAACCAGTAATTTGTAGCGGCAAAACTATTCAGATTGTGGCAGAAGTAGTCAGTACCAATTGGCAAGATGATTATGCCAGAAAAGTTGAGGAATACGCTTGCTTGAATATTCCCGAATACTGGATTGTAGATTTTCGGGGCTTAGGTGGCTGGCAATTCATCGGCAATCCTAAGCAACCTACTTTGACAATCTGTCAGTTAGTTAGTGGAGTGTACCAACAGCAACAATATCGTTTGGGAGATACTATTTCTTCTAGTCTGTTTCCCAATCTCCAACTCCGCCTCAATGACCTGATGCCCAATTGAGATATGTCTTTAGAAAAGAGATAAATATTATGGTGTGGGTTGTTGTCTTATCTGTCAATAGCCTTATGCCCCACGAACTATTAGGAATAGCCTATTAGGAATATTTCGAGATTAACTATATTTCTTTAAATAAAAAAATCATAAATAATTTCATTAATCACCAGCTAATTGTTAACTGATAACTATTACTTGATCACTAGTAACTGATAATTGACACCTAAATATCGATCAACCAAATTGATAACTGTTAACTGTTAACTGTTAACTGTGATAACTGCTAACTGACAAGGTGAACCTATGACCCCGATTCCTGCCCTACCCTACGAGTATGAACTTCCTGAGCAAGGAGTGGCTTTAATTGTGATTGATATGCAACGGGACTTTCTAGAACCCGGTGGTTTTGGCGATGCGCTGGGAAATGATGTGGGTCTGCTGCGGGCGATCGTCCCCACTTTGCAACAACTCCTTGCTGCCTTTCGAGCCAAACAATTACCTATTTTTCACACCGTGGAAGGACACCAAGCGGACCTCTCTGACTGCCCCAAATCTAAGCTATTACGGGGGAAGGGGGATTTGAAAATTGGGGATTTAGGCGGCATGGGGCGGATTTTGGTTTTGGGGGAACCGGGGAATGGGATTATTCCCGAATTGGCTCCCCTGCCGGGAGAGGTCGTGATTCCTAAACCGGGGAAGGGAGCTTTTTATGCAACGAATTTGGCGAGTTTGCTAGAAGAAAAAGGGATTACCCATTTAGTTATAACTGGGGTGACGACCGAAGTTTGTGTGCAAACCACCATGCGGGAAGCGAACGATCGAGGCTATGAATGTCTCTTGGTTGAGGATGCCACGGAAAGTTATAGCCCCGAATTTAAGCAAGCTACCCTCGAAATGGTGCGGGCGCAGGGAGGAATCATCGGCTGGACAACCAAGGCAGAGGAGATTATCAAAGCCTTAAGCTAATCAGTTATCAGAAAAAGTAAAAGGTAAAAAGGTAAAAAGAAAAAGTGAAGAAGCCCGTTTTTCCTTTCTACTTTCTACTTTCTACTTCTAAGTTCACTGTTCCTCGTTACTCTAACTAATTCTGCATGGTTTCGATCGTGACTCGGACTAAACGATAGGAGCCACTGCGCCCTAATACTTCCCAGTTGCGTGCTTTTAATCCCGTCTTTTGGAGTTGGTCTCGCATGGCTAGGATCATGGCTGAAGTCCGCCCCAGTTCGATCCGCATGGTGCCACTGAGATGGGGTAAAAGCTGCTGGGCAGCCCAGAGGTAAACTACAGGTTTTTGGGCATAGAAAACGACGCTGGGTTTTGTGTCGCCAATCATGATTAATTCTTCCTGTGGCTGGGCTTGGACTTGGGCGATCGCACTTAGTTCTCGGAGGGGAGCCTGTCTTTGTTGGTCATAAACCAAGGCGGCGGGGGTCATAATGATGAAAATTGCTAACACCATCGCTACACCGTTAACTACCCAGACCCAGCGTTCTTGATGTTGCCACAAACACCAGCCCAAAACTCCCGCACAGCCTAGCCAAAAGACGGCACTAATCACAGGTAAACCCGTATCCCGAATCGCTTGGGGCAGTTGGGGAGCCATGGGATCAAAGCCAATCCAGTAGGTTCCCCAATAACTAACGGCGGCGATCGCCAGATAAACCCCAATATTTGCCACGGTACTCCCCAGTAGTACCCGCTTGGTCAGGGGATAATCTCGCTCTTGATTGCTCCACAGCAGGGCTACCAGAATGGCGGCGGCGGGCATTAGGGGCAGGACATAACTGGGTAACTTGGTAACGGCGATCGTGAAGAAAATAAACACCGTAGCGAACCAAAATAGGGCAAATAATCCCAACTGGCTACACCGGGGAGCCTCTTGCCATCGGGAACGCTGCTGGACTCGAATCCGGGCGATCGCCTGCGGCAGGTACACCGAGGCAGGAAAAAATCCCACGAGAATCACGATCAGATAAAAATAAATGGGAGCCGAGTGGCGATTAACGACGGCGGTGAAGCGCTCGACGTTGTGGTAGCCAAAGAAAGAATCAATATATTTCTGCCCATTGGCTAAAGTCACCAAAATATACCAAGGGGCGTTAATGGCGGCGACAAGTCCCAAACCCCGGATGGGTTTACTTTCCCAGAAGACCTGCCAGCAATTGCCTAGATACAAGGTAAAAGCCAGAACTGTCAACCCCGGCAACACCAGCCCGATCGGTCCCTTCGTTAACACGGCTAAACCCATAAATCCATAGAAGGCAAGATACCAAAATTCGGCACTAAATCTAGGCGGAGTCATTTCTGGTAAATCCTTGCTGCCGTAGGCAATGAAGAAGGAAAACAACGCCCCGCCGATGCAAGCGCTGAGGAGCATATCGGAAACTCCGACCCTTGCCCAAGAAATAGTCTGGGGATTGATCGCCATGAAGGTTGCGCCAATAATTGCGGAGAGGAGTAACTGGCGTTGGGCTTGGGAACTTCTACTTTGGTTAGACTCAGTGACTGCTTGGGGACTAGGGAAACCAAAATAACTGAGGGTGTAGTAACCAAAATAGACAAGGGCGATCGCACTCAAAGCCGAAGGCAATCTTGCCCCCCACTCGTTAACTCCTACCAGTTTGTAGCAGATTGCCATGAACCAATACACCAGAGCAGGTTTATCAAATCTCGTCTCTCCATTCCAGTAGGGAGTCACCCAGTCTCCGGTAACGAGCATCTGTCGGGAGGCTTCGGCAAAAAGCGGTTCAGTTTCATCCACCAATCCCGTGCCGCCCAGATACCAAATAAAGGCAACGAGATTCACGATCGCCAGCCACACCGCCACCAATCCCCCGGTTACCTTGGGCTGTTTCTCTACCCATTTCCACCAATGGTCTAGACCCATGCCAACACAACTCCTTTATCAGTTATCAGTTATCAGTTATCAGTTATCAATTATCAGTTACTTGTACTGAGCGAAGTCGAAGTGTCAGTTACTTGTACTGAGCGAAGTCGAAGTGTCAGTTACTTGTACTGAGCGAAGTCGAAGTGTCAGTTAACAGTTACCAACTCTTTAGCTACTGTCAGGTACTAATATTATCAGGAGTGTCTGCCAATTTCTGCCGATTGCGTTGTTGAAGAATCCTATGGGGGAAGATTAGAGACATCCAGAACTAGGTGTTGCTAGATTAAGGGATGAGGCGGCATATCTGTTATCTGATTGTCTGAGTTCACAGCACCGCCTTATCGCCTAGGGGCTTTCGCAACGAAGCGTTAGCCTTTGGCTTGAAATGCCGGATGGAATTGGACATAGCCATGAGCGGAAGAAGTGCCAAGAAATAGGGAGAGGAAAACTCTTGAGGAACGTCCTCAAGTACGAGAGCAGGATTATTTGTAAACCCAAAACGGATGTAGAACGCTGGATCCCCAACCAGCACACACCCATTTGCCCCGATCGTGCGTAGTTCGGCAAGCCCTCTCTCCATGAGCGATCGCCCGATGCCACGACGTTGCAAGTCAGGCTCAACGGAAATTGGACCAAGCCCGTACCAACCACCAGAGCCATCACTGATGGTTACAGGAGAGAACGCAATATGTCCTATGATGCGGCCGGCATTTTCGGCGACAAGAGAGACTGAAAGCGCATGATCTTCTCGCAGAGCGCAGATGATAAACTGCTCAGTTTGATGGCTGTAAGGATGAGAGAGAAAAGCACGTCTGGTGACTTGCGTAATTGCCTCTTCATCTACAGGTGTTTCAGGGCGGATAATTATAGTCATAGAGTAAAAGGCTAACTACAGTATTAGACGGAAAAATTATGTCTAGCGTCACTGTAGGGCAGATAAGCTGAACATCAAGTTTTTGGCTAGTCAAGCTGTAGGGGATATTATATAGCAAAGAAAGACATAGCTAGGACAAAATAAGAGTTGCGAAACCCCCGCACTGCGGGGGTTTCGCAACTTAAACTTTCTTCACCATCTCGGTCTTTGCTATAGGAAAAATGCTATCTAAATATATATTTTGTTTAGGGATAGTTATACGGAAAAATTTTGCTTAATCATCTAGACAAAGTATGAGCCTGATAAGATCGTAATCAAGACAAACAAGAAATTGGGTAGGTGCGGTTTAGTAGGTAATTTTGTCGATCGCCACCGTTTAATTTTAGGTTGTTAATTTTAGGTTGTTAATTCTAGATTGAATTTCAGCACCAGAAATTGGCTAGTTTGTGGGAGTGCGGATAAAAACCATTAAAATAGTTGACAGAACTCATCATTGCTTAGAACCTTGCTCAGAACTATGGCTCCTTCAGAACTAGAAACTATTCCCGAAGTTACTTCTACTCCCCCGATCGAGGATGAAATTATAGATGATGTGGAAATGTCCCTGTTTGATCATCTAGAAGAGTTACGCGGTCGCCTGTTTTATAGCCTAATAGCGATCGCCGTCTGTGTGGTGGGCTGTTTTGTCGCCGTGAAACCGATCGTCCAACTCCTCGAAGTCCCCGCCCAGGGTGTGAAGTTTTTGCAGTTAGCACCGGGGGAATACTTTTTTGTTTCCTTCAAGGTCGCTGGTTATAGCGGCTTAGTTTTATCTAGCCCCTTTTTGCTGTACCAAATTATCCAGTTTGTGCTGCCGGGTTTAACCAGAAAAGAGCGCAGGTTAATTGGTCCGGTGGTGATTGGTTCGAGCGTTTTGTTCCTTGTTGGCTTGGTTTTTGCTTATATCGCTTTGATCCCCGCCGCTTTGAATTTCTTTATTAACTACGGTGAAAATGTAGTAGAGCAACTCTGGTCGATCGATCGCTACTTTGAGTTTGTGCTGTCATTGATGTTCTGTACCGGGATTGCCTTCCAGATTCCCATAATCCAAGTTCTCCTTGCCCTCTTGGGGATTGTCTCTAGTGCCAAAATGTTCTCTGGCTGGAAATACGTCCTGTTGGGTGCGACTATCCTCGGTGCGGTGTTGACTCCCTCCACGGATCCCCTCACCCAGAGTCTCCTGAGTGGCGCTGTGATTGCCCTGTACCTAGGCGGCATTGGTACGGTGAAGTTACTCGGCAAGTAGTGAACAGTGAACAGTTATCAGTTATCAGTTACTTGCACTGAGCGGAGTCGAAGTGTCAGTGAACAGTGAACAGTTACTTGCACTGAGCGAAGTCGAAGTGTCAGGGAACAGTTGTAGTCAGTAGTGGTTGGGTTTTGTAGAAATTAGGGCTTAGTAAGGGGTAATTAGTCGGTGGCTGTTGGTGGGGTTGTTTTGGGTAGGCTTTGCCTCGAAAATAATTAAAAAAATAATCTGGTTATGCAAACGTCTAAGATTAGATACGGCAAAAAATTGCTGCGCAAAAAACACTAGATTAACTAAATAATTATTTTTTAACGACTAAGTATGGCATTTGATAAGGTTTTGATTGCGAATCGAGGGGAGATTGCTTTACGGATTTTACGTACCTGTGAAGAAATGGGGCTGGGTACGATCGCTGTCCACTCCACCATCGATCGCCACGCCCTCCATGTGCAACTAGCAGACGAAGCTGTGTGCATTGGTGAGGCTCCCAGTAGCAAAAGTTATTTAAATATTCCCAATATTATCTCCGCCGCCCTGACCCACAATGCCTCCGCTATTCATCCGGGCTATGGTTTTTTGGCAGAAAATGCCCGCTTTTCGGAAATTTGTGCCGACCATAAATTAACTTTTATTGGGGCTAGCCCTCAAGCAATTCAGGCGATGGGCGACAAATCCACAGCTAAGGAAACCATGCAAAAAGCCAAAGTGCCGACTATCCCCGGCAGCGATGGCTTGGTGGAATCTGAGGAACAAGTGGTGACGATCGCCCGGAAGATTGGCTATCCGGTGATGATCAAAGCCACCGCCGGGGGGGGGCGGGCGGGGTATGCGCCTTGTGAAGGAAGAAACAGATCTAATTCGCCTTTTTCAAGCTGCCCAAGGAGAAGCGGAGGCTGCCTTTGGGAATGGGGGCGTGTATTTGGAGAAATTTGTGGATCAACCCCGGCATATCGAGTTTCAAATCTTGGCAGACAGCTACGGCAATGTGATCCACTTGGGGGAAAGGGATTGCTCCATCCAGCGCCGCCACCAGAAACTCCTCGAAGAAGCTCCTAGCCCGGTGCTGACTCCCCGCCTCCGGGAGAAAATGGGGCAGGCAGCGGTGACAGCGGCAAAATCCATTAACTATGTGGGGGCGGGGACAGTGGAATTTTTGGTCGATCGCCAAGGGAATTTTTATTTTATGGAAATGAATACCCGCATCCAAGTGGAGCATCCGGTGACAGAAATGATTACGGGGCTAGATCTCATTGCTGAGCAGATCCGCATTGCCCAAGGGGAGAGGCTCCGCATTAATCAAAAACAGGTACAACTGCACGGTCACGCGATCGAGTGCCGGATCAATGCCGAAGACCCCGATCACAGTTTTCGCCCCCAACCGGGAAAAATCAGTGGTTATCTGCCCCCCGGTGGCTTTGGTGTCCGCATGGATTCCCATGTATACACCGACTACGAAATTCCCGCCTACTACGATTCTTTGATCGGCAAATTAATTGTCTGGGGAGCCACCAGAGAAGAGGCAATTAAGCGGATGAAACGGGCTTTGCGGGAGTGTGCCATCACCGGTTTGCCAACGACGATCGGCTTTCACCAGAAAATCATGGATAATCACCATTTCCGGGCTGGGGAAATATCCACCAACTTTGTAGACCAAATGATGCAACAAAGCAAAGAATTAGTGACCTAGAGAGGGAATAAGGGTATAGTTAAGTTTGACACTCTCAGGTCTAAATTTCTTGAGATTCTAGGAGCAGGCTTTTTGTGTAAACAGGGAAAATTTTGTCAGGGAAGGAGTTATGAGTACAGTTTTGGTAGTAGAAGATAGTATCGCTCAACGGGAGTTGATCTCAGATCTCTTGAAGGCAACTGGACTAAAAGTAATTGTCGCCATCGACGGGCAGGATGCGATCGACCAACTCGGCAGCATTTCCCCAGACGTGGTGGTATTGGATATTGTCATGCCCCGGATGAATGGCTACGAAGTCTGTCGCCGGATCAAATCTGACCCCAAAACCCAGCATGTGCCGGTGGTGATGTGTTCTTCCAAGGGCGAGGAGTTCGATCGCTACTGGGGGATGAAACAAGGGGCGGATGCTTATATTGCCAAGCCCTTCCAGCCCACAGAGTTGATCGGCACAGTCAAGCAATTGCTGAGAACCTAGGATAATTATCCTAGAATAATTACTAAACTAAAATTACTAAAATTACTAAATTACCAGAACCTCTCTCCTATCTTTAACTTTCTTAAACTTGTACTTAAATTTAAGAACTCCTAAGCCGGCGACATCTCAACTCCATTACTCAGAATCCTCAAACAACCAAAATCACCAAACACCTATAATAATCTTCATGATCTAGGAAGTTCCTCAATTTACCCAACTCAATTCATTTAACTAATCATCTAACTAAAATTCAGATAACCAAGATTCATATACACTATGAAGCAGGTAGGTAAGATTTGGCAGTATGGCAGATAACTTAGATTTCTTAACAAATAACCCAGAACAGGATCCAACGGAGTTTCAGGAACTAGAAAGCCCTGAAGGTGAACTGCATCTGCGGTTTTATGTGCCTAGTGGGAATGAGTTTGCCCTGCCTGCCAACGGCATTCGGGAAGTGCTTTCTCCCTCCCCCGATCGCATTACCCCCATTCCCAATGCTTCTCCCCTGCTGTTGGGAACTCTAAATATCCGGGGACGAATTATCTGGGTTTCTGATCTGGGACAATTTTTGGGAGATAGTACCCCCCTGAATACCGATCGACCAGAAATTTATGTAGTTGCCGTGGAAGATCAAGATACAATGATGGGCTTGGCAATCGATCGGCTGGGTCCCATGTACTGGTTAGACCCCGAAAAGCTCCAGCCAGCGACCAGCGTTCCCGATAACATGGCTCCTTTTCTCCGGGGCGAGTGGGTATTGGAAGAAGAAACTCAGCAATCCCTGAGATTATTAGATCATCTAGCGATCCTGCGATCGGCAAGGTGGGGAGCCTAAAATGGGAAGTTAAGGGATGATCACTAGAGAGCAGGATTAACGTCATAATAAACTTTAGAATCAACCATAAACTTTAGAGTCAACCTCCTCGTCCCCTGAGGGCAAACTAGAGCAAACTGAAACAAGCTAGAGCAACGTCTTCAATATTTAATTCTTCAACATTCAATTCTTCAATGCTTAATCTTCAATGTTTAATAATATAGATGTTTCCTGTCTAGATGTTTAATATAAATACAAGGTAGAGCGAATCAGCGAATATTGGTCAAGGCAAAATTTCTTATGGTAAGGGAGATGGCAAATGGCATCAGGTAAGAACTTCACACACACTTATGGATTGGCTGAAAAAGCCTACATGCAGGGCGACTACACCTCAGCCGCCTCGATTATCGACGAGCTAGTCCAAGAATATCCTGAAGACCCCAGTGCCGCCCTCCTCCGGGGACACATTTACTGTTATGGTCTCCAACAGTACGATATTGCCCAAGTTCAATACCAAGCAGTGCTGGATCTCCAACCTAGTCAGGATTTTCTGGACTATGCCAATAATGGCTTGGAGTATGCCATTTCTGCTGCCAATGGCAGCTTTGATGATAGCGGCAGTTATGGAGAGGGTAGTTTTGAGGAAGAGAATCTAAATGGCACAGGCTATGAGGCTGCCTATGGTGCTGATCAGGACTTGGGCAGTGAAGATTTGCTAGCCGACTTTGACCAGAGCGGCTCAGGGGAGTTTGACCAAAGTTTTGCGGCACCAGATGCCTACAGCCAAGACTACGGTGGTTCGGGGCTGGATAGCTTTGATCTAGACGGGGAAGATCTGGGGATGGGAGAAATGCAGGATGATCCCTTTGCCAATTTCCAAGATGCAGAGGTGACTAATTTCGTGATCCCCAACTCCACCGGGTCTGCCAATCTCGCTTCCCCAGATTCTCCCTTTGGTGATATAGCGGATTTGCATGACTTCCCTGATGATCCCTTTAGTCTGCCGGGCAACGAAGAAGAAACCTTTGGAATGCCCAAAATACCGGGGGATGATATCTACGATAGTTTCCCAGACTCTCCCGCCGAATTAGGCTCTAATCAGAATTTTGACGGCGGCGAAGCTGACTATTCAGAGACTTTTCTCATGGATTCTAGCAGTGGGAGTAGAAGGGCTAACTCGTCTCCAGCTAATGCCTTTTCGGGTATGGAGGATAATTACAATAGCTCTGATAATGGTTTGTTTGGCATTGAGGATGAGTTAGATGAACCAATGGAAGGTGGTTTTTATCCAGAGGTTGAAGAAGAGACCCTGTTGATGAGCGGGGAAGATTTTAGTGGCAATTTCAATAGTTATTCCCAAGGGTTTTCTCGATCAGCCGATAGTGGTTCTGCGCCTACCTATGGACAGCAAAATGATGATTATGCCCTCGGAGACAATGGTTACAATCGGGGCTTTGGTTTAGATGACATGTCTGGGGATATCTCTGGGGATATCTCTGGGGAGGCGATCGCCTCAGATTTCCTCGAAGAATTTGATGTTTTTGGGGCTGATGATGACCTCAGCGCCATTTCCAACTTTGATCTAGAGGATCAGGATAGCCTGTCTTCAGAACCTAATAGTATGGCTTTTGGCTACGTGAGTAGTGGTGGTCGATCGGGTAGTTTTAGCGATCAAGATATTTCTGGTGGCAGCAGCAAAATTGGCTCGGAGGAGGAGATTTTTAGTATCGGTGGCTCTGAAGAGCAGTTACCGACCTTTGCCATGGAAACTAGTGGGGCTGAAAGTCCTCTGGTTACCGTCGATCAGGGGTTGATGGCGCCCATGGAAAATGCTCCCCTGCAAAAGAAACAGTGGATTATTGCCGCAACGACGGGGGTTGTGTCCGCAGTAGCAGTGGCGATCGTCAGCTTTGGGGCAGCGAGTACAGCGCCGCCGGAAGGAAAAGATGTGGTAGTTCCCCATCTACGGCTAACTGGGGGCTTGATGACCTTAGCCGCCGGGGCGGCGAGTTTTGGTACAGCATGGTTTTTGGGGCGGGTGACCAGCCAACAAATTCGGCGATCGACCGATAACCTGCAAACTCAGTTTGAAGCGGTATCCCAAGGAAATCTCAATGTCACCGCCACAGTGTTTTCAGAAGACGAATTTGGCAAATTGGCGGCGGGCTTTAACCAGATGGCGAGGGTGATTCTCACCACCACTAGCGAAGCTCAACGGAAGGCGGTGGAGCAGGAACAAGCCAAGGAAGACCTGCAACGGCAGGTGATTCGCCTCCTCGATGACGTGGAAGGGGCAGCCCGGGGAGACTTGACAGTGCAAGCGGAAGTCACCGCCGACGTCCTCGGAGCGGTGGCCGACTCCTTTAACTTGACCATTCAAAACCTCCGGGAAATTGTCCAACAGGTAACCAGAGCCGCCCGGCAGGTAACCAAGGGAGCCAACGATAACGAATCCTTTGCTCGATCGCTCTCCAGTGATGCCTTACGCCAAGCGGAGGAATTAGCCGTCACCCTCAACTCCGTCAAGGTGATGACCGACTCCATCCAACGGGTAGCCGAAAGTGCGAGGGAAGCAGAGGAAGTGGCGCGGACTGCTTCGACCACGGCGCTCAAGGGCGGGGAAGCGGTGGAAAGAACGGTGGCGGGGATCCTGCAGATCCGGGAAACCGTAGCGGAAACCACCCGGAAAGTAAAACGCTTGGCGGAATCTTCCCAAGAAATTTCCAAAATTGTGGCAGCTATTAGTGCGATCGCTTCTCGAACCAACCTCTTAGCTCTCAACGCCAGTATTGAAGCAGCTAGGGCGGGGGAAGCTGGAAAAGGGTTTGCCATCGTTGCCGATGAAGTCCGGCAGTTAGCCGATCGATCGGCGAAGTCGCTGCGGGAAATTGAACAGATCGTGTTGCAAATTCAGAGTGAAACCAGCTCGGTAATGACGGCGATGGAAGAAGGGGTGACGCAGGTTATTGAGGGAACCAAACGGGCAGAACAAGCCAAACGAGCGCTGGAAGATATTATCCAAGTATCCAACCGCATTGATGCTCTGGTGCGATCGATCACCGCCGACACTGTGGAACAAACCCTCACCTCCCGCGCCGTCACCCAAGTTATGCAATCCGTAGAACTCACCGCCCAAGAAACTTCCCAAGAAGCTCAACGGGTATCTGGCTCTCTCCAAAGCCTCGTGAGTGTGGCGAGGGATCTCCTAACTTCCGTAGAAAGGTTCCGCATTGAAGCCCCAGATGGCAAGTAAGTTGATCAACAGGTTTACTCCACAACACGCTCAAGCAAGTCAAATATTTAGCCATGGGAAAAATAACTTCTGCGCTGCGTCTGGCTGTTGATTACCTCATAAATCTCATCAGCCACTTGGCAGATTTGGTTGGTTTCTTTGAAAAATCCCAAAAGTTCCTACCCTTCGATCTCAGTGACCTAACTCTCTGGTTCAGTCGTCTGATCAGCGCCATATTTTTGGGGGGACAGGTGATTGTCCATCTCCTCCGGGGGAAGATTCATCGCCGTAACGTGATGGAACAAATGGTGTTGGTGGGACCTGAATCTATCACGATCGCTCTAGTCACCGCCATTTTTGTCGGCATGGTCTTCACCATCCAAGTCGCTAAGGAATTCATTAACTTCGGGGCAACTAACCTCGTCGGTGGAGTTTTGGCTCTAGCTTTAACTAGGGAATTATCCCCAGTGTTGACAGCAGTGATTTTAGCCGGGCGCGTGGGTTCAGCTTTTGCGGCGGAAATTGGGACTATGCAAGTCACCGAGCAGATCGATGCCCTAATTATGCTCCGCACTGACCCCATCGACTATCTGGTAATTCCTAGGGTTTTGGGCTGCTGTTTAATGCTGCCTTTGTTGACGATTATCTCGATCGCTGTCGGTCTGTCGGGGGGGCTATTCATCTCCATCATTCTCTACAATGTCCCCACAGATGTCTTCCTAGACTCGGCAAAATCCCTCTTAAAAACTGGAGACTTAGTGGCTGCCGCCATCAAAGCCGTCGTTTTTGGGAGTATGATCGCTGTGATTGGCTGTAGTTGGGGGCTGACGACCACAGGGGGAGCTAAGGGAGTTGGTCAATCTACTACCACCGCCGTAGTCACTGCTCTCCTAGCGATTTTTGTAGCTAATTTCTTTCTCTCTTGGATTATGTTTCAGGGCTTAGGGAGTAAGTTATTTGGAGGATAATTAATTGTATAATTAGATGCCATTTAATCTTTGATAACCTCCCCATGGGCTACTATATTGCCCCTCGCTTTCTCCATAAATTAGCTGTGCATATTAGACCTCTTGCGGAATTAGCTGGAACCTAACAAGTTCATAACGGTATCATGACGCTTTGAGGGATTTGTGCAAGAAGTCGAATATTTAGGTAAATAATTTGCGAATATATGTGTACAGCAATACATGAGCTTCGGCTAATTTGTTACCATGGTCACTATATTTTCTACGTGGAGGTTGGTTATGGCTATTAAACAAGAATTTTCTAGTTTTACAGATTTGATCTCCCAATCTGAGACTCCAGTGCTGGTGGATTTCTACGCTACTTGGTGTGGTCCCTGTCAGATGATGGCGGGAATTTTAGAGCAACTCAAGGGACAAATGGGCGATCGCCTCAAGATCGTCAAAATTGATAGCGATAAGTACCCAGAGTTAGCCACCGAACACCATGTTTATGCTCTGCCTACCCTAATTTTATTTAAGGATGGCAAGCAAGTAGAAAAAATGGAAGGAGTGCTACCCCTCGATCGCCTCACAGCAAAACTAGTAGGGCTAGGCATATAACCCCATTGGGATGATTAAGCTGCAACTTACAGTATTTTTTAGTTACAGGAATCCATACTTTTCTCATAGAACAAGGGGCTTAAGCCCCTTGCCTGTCATCTCCAATCGAGAAATGTACTGTAGATAATATAGATAATAACTGATGAAAACCTATTAACTCTGGGGAGAAAAGCCTTACTCTAGGGTGGGTTGAATTTTTCCTTCCTTGAGTTCTTCTCGTTTCTTGCGATCGGCCTTCAGGGTATCTTGGATGACCTCTAGAACTTGGGACATTTTTTCGAGGTTACTGCGATATAGGTCTAGGTCTTTTTGGAGCTTGTCTACAGAGAGATGGAGTTGTTCGCTGATCTTCTCGATGGCCGCCTTGAGGCGATCGCTACTCTTAACTATTTCAGGATCAGTAATTTCTAACAGGCGATAAATCCCGGTGGCGAAGAGGCGACTATACTTAAATTTGGCGTTGGTGGCGATCGCTGTGGCTAAATTATGAATCTCTTGACCATTAGGGATAGAACCATCGAAGGTAAAACAGGCTAACAATTCTTCTGGGGTCAGTTGTCCAGCAATGTCGGTAAACCTTGCCGCATCTTGACGGTATACTTCTGGATTGCCACCCACACACTGGCAGAGAGCCGAGAAAATGGTATTGCGATCGGTCTCTGGGCGATAACCCGCCATAAAAGTATCAAAGGTATTGACCACACCCAAGGCGTAGATTGGGTCGTAGCGAAAATCAGAATTCACCGATAGCAGATGCATTTCTACCATCAATTCTTCCACTACCCGCCGATAAATCGAATTGATCGGACGCGTATGGTATTTATAAAAGTCACGCTTGGTATCAGAAACGGTACGAAGATTATTCACAAAACCAGAGTATTAGTAACAATATTAACAATATCTTCTATTCTCGCACTGTCTGCCCTGCTTTGCACCAGTCCCCACCAAAAAAGTCTTTAGCAATCCTAGGGAAGGGGACAACAGCTTACTTTTCTAGGATAGGCTATACGATGATGGACATAATCACTACGGAAAACCTCGTTTCCTGTGCAAGGAATGCGGACGGCAGTTTGTGGAGAATCCCTCCCGACAACCCGTTGACCAAGGTACCCGTAACTTGATTGACAAAATGCTTTTAGAACGTCTAGCCTTAGCCGCCATAGCTCGGAGAACCGGAGTGTCTGAACGGTGGTTACAGATGTATGTCAATCTGTATGTCAATCAAAAATACTATCAAACACCCCACAAGTGGAAGTCACTCAAAAAAAACAGGCAAGCTGATAATTCAGCTAGTGGTCGCTGAGCGGAGCCGAAGTGATGAGATGTGGTCATTTGTTGGCTCTAAGCGAAATAAGCAGTGGATTTGGTTAGCAATGGATGCCGACACTCGTGAAATTGTGGGATTATACATTGGTGAGCTTTCTCGAAGTGCAGCAAAGAAGCTCTGGAAGTCGCTCCCAGCTATCTATCGTCAGTGTACAGTGTGTTACACAGATTTTTGGGAGGCTTACAAAGAGGTATTGCCGAGTAAACGTCATCAATCGGTGGGTAAGGAAACAGGAAAGACGAGCTACATTGAGCGTTTCAACAATACCTTGAGGCAAAGAGTGGGGCTTTTGGTACGTAAAACCTTATCATTCTCTAAAAAGTTGGAAAATCACATTTTACAGTGAGCGAAGTCGAACTGTGGTGCAGTTTGGTACTTTGTCCATCACTACAATTCCTTGCTTCGAGCCTGACCATTACTATTCATGACTACCAAAAATCATCATTTGGCTAAGTCAATTTCTGATGCTAGTTGGTATCAATTCACTCAATGGCTAGACTACTATGGCAAGATTTGGGACAAGGCAGTTGTGGCAGTATCGCCTAACTATACTTCCCAAGATTGTTCTAACTGTGGTCATAGAGTGAAGAAAGCCCTCAGTACTCGGACACATTGCTGTCCGAATTGCCAAGTTGAACTATGCCGGGATACGAATGCGGCTCTGAATATTTTGCAAAAGGGAATGAATCTGCTGGGTACTGAGTGGCAGAAAAACAGTTCGACTTCGCTCACTGTAAACGGTACTTCTGGGCAAGAAGAATCCGCCTCAAAAGAGGGAAAGCATGGGGAGAAGACCACCTCTACTATTGAAGGGCAACTCGATATAGCAAGTGGACTTCTGAGAACCATGAATTAGAATCCCCGTGCCTTCAGGTCGGGGAGTATGTCAAATTATCGTGATCCTTTCGATCGAATCTTGATTGTGCAAGCTCAGGTAGAGAATATGACACTTGTAATTGCGGATTCAACATTTAACCAATATGAAGTCTCTTTGCTCTGGGCAGCTAGTTCCTAGTTTTTATGCATCTACAACCGCCAGAAACTTTTTAAACATCCTCATAACACCTTGAGGAATTGCAGAAAAATAGGCTATGATGGGGTTTGCACTTTTTGTATTTTATAGAAATCGCCGTAAAACCCACTGGCTTTAGCCGTGGGATATAAGGCGGGTTAGCGTAGGTACGTAGCTAACCAAATCCATACTATGGTATGATGAATTTGTGCTGAACAAGTAGGCGTATCA
>JAAUUE010000047.1 GCA_012031635.1 Coleofasciculaceae cyanobacterium SM2_1_6
TCAATCCCCGCTACCTCCCCGCCGACCATCCCCTCGCCCAGCTCTCTGGAGTTGCCGTCGCCTACAAATTTATCGAAGCCCTCTATGCCCTGCTGCCGAATGTTCCCCAGCAACCTGTAACCGACCTGTTGGATTTGGTGGCGATCGGGCTGATTGCTGACTTGGTGCAACTCACTGGAGATTGTCGCTACTTAGCCCAGTTAGGCATTGAGCAACTCCGGCAAACTAAGCGGTTAGGAGTGCAGGAATTATTGAAATATTGTAAAAAAAGTGGCGATCGACCCACGGATATTTCCTTTGGGATTGCGCCCCGCCTCAACGCCATTAGCCGCATTCATGGGGATGCCGGAACCTTGGTGGAACTCCTAACTAGCCATGATCAAAAACGAGTTGAGAATTTAGCAGCCCAAGTAGAACTTGCCAATACAAGACGTAAAGCCCTAGAAAAAGATTTAATTCAACAGGTAAAAAAGAAAATTACCCAGCTAGACCTGTCTACTACCAGCGTGATTGTCTTAGCTGATCCCCAATGGCAGGTAGGAATTCTCGGCTTAGTTGCGGGGAGAATTGCCCAAGAATATCAAAGACCAACAATTTTATTAAATGCAGCATTAGACCTAGAGCTAAATTCTCAATTAAATCCAGAATTAGCCTCAAAATTAGCCCTAGAACTAGAGCCAGATAAATTACTTACTGATGCGACAAACTATGCTACAAATCTGCAAAATCCAGTGGCGATCGCTAGAGGTTCTGCCCGTTCCTTTGGGGGAATTGACCTCTACGAATTAGTTTCATCCCAATCTCATCTCCTCCATAAATTTGGTGGTCATCCCTTTGCGGCGGGGTTGAGTTTACCCGTGGAAAATATCCCTATTTTTACGGCGGCGATCAATCAGAAACTCCGGCAACAATTCAATCCAGAATTAGATATCAATTCTCAACATCAGCCCGATCTAGTTATAACAGTAGGTGAACTGGGGCAGGAACTTTGGGAAGAATTAAAACTCCTCGAACCCTGCGGCATGGGCAATCCTCAACCAAAGATTCTTTTAAGAAATTGTCAATTTAAGTCTGTAAGTAATAGCAATATTACTGATGCTAAAAATAAGAAAGTATCTTATATTAAAACTAGTTTTGAAGTTTGTGATAGTACTGATCCTACAGGTTTTCCCGGTGTGTGGTGGGGTCACTACAAAGATGAATTACCCCCAGAAATCTCTTGGGATGCGATCGTCAAACTAGACTACAACAACTACGAAAAACGCCCCCAACTCGAACTCCTAACTCTCCTCCCCCCATCTCCCTGTACCTCCCCTCACCTCCCTGTACCTCCTTCTAATTCTCCCCTTACCTCCCCTTACCTCCCTGTACCTCCTTCTACTTCTCCTCCTCTAGAAATTCTTCAACAACTCCTCGGCATTGCCAAATATCTCAGCCGCACAGAAACCGTAGTCTCGATCGAGCAGCTCCAAAAGAAATTAGGCATAGGTGATCAATGTTTAAGCCTAGGATTAATTGCTATTCAGGATTGGGGTTTTCGTGTGGAATATGTAGGACAATACCTAGAAAATTCTCCCCAAATTAATCAGATTAAAATTCTACAGCCTGATAATCAATTAATATCTCCTAAATATATTTCTGCTCAGGTAAATCAATTTCTCGCTGCTATTACTGAAGAGCAATTTCGCTACCAATATTTTCAGCAAGTTTCTGCACCAAAGATAGAGATTCTAGCCTCATAAATAATGATTGCTTAATTAACTATTTGATGAATTAGATTCCGGGAAAAAGTCGGGGCTGAGAATTTGTTGGAGAGTATAAGGACAATTTTCTGGAAAATTATGGAGGGGCAAATTAGTTTCTTCGCTGGCAGCTTTGCGGGAGCGATCGAACACCATGGATAAAATATTTTCTGATTCAGGATTTTCTAATTCGGCTCGAAGTCCGGGACTATCTATCAATAAATCCTCTAGGCGATAGCGTTGTTCTCGGATGGTACGCAGCCAAGACTTACTTTGTCGGCTGGGTTGATACTGCCATTTGAGGAGGTGTTGCAGCAAAACTTCTAAACGACTTTTTAATTCCCGACGATCTGATCTACCCAAACTTTCTATTTCCTCAGCTACAGCAATCCAGTCTACTTGCTCAAACTTGCCAGCCCGAATTAATTCCCCAGTTTCCACAGTCCACGCAACAAAATCTTGTTGGCGTAAGCCGCCCCTTTGGAAATCGGACAATCCAGCTAATTTCTCACCAGCTAATTTCTGAGGAGTTGCGGTCATAGAGCTTTGCGGGATTTGAGGTTAATGAGATTGATGGGAAGTCAAGAGATCAGGTGAGCATTGCCTACACTACTATTAAAAATACTACTAAAATTTTGGTTCAACAATCCGGCGTAATACTCCGTTGATAAATCGATGCCCATCCTCATCACTGTAACGCTTGGCGAGTTCTACTGCTTCATTAATAGCGACCTTTTCTGGTAAACCCAGATAGTTAATTTCAGCCACAGCAATGCGAAGAATATCTCGATCGATTCGGGCGAGGCGATCGAGGGTCCAGCCTTCCAGCGCTTGGGTAATGACCTGTTCGATATCCTCCGAGCGGCGATTGATGGCTTGGAGAATTTTTAGGGTATATTCCCGGACTTCTTGCTGGTTAGCTAGTTGGAGCATTTCCGGCAGTTCCTGACATCGACCAATCCGGTTAATGGCTTTTTCGGCAAGATCGATCGCTTCCCTGACCATCACCTTCGCCGTCTTCAATTCTGGTGCTCTCGTGTCACTACTCAAGAGGCGCTCATCTCCCCGTTGCAGTTCTGCTGCCGCCGTTTCCAGAGTTTCCTGCATTTCACTGCTCAAAGTCCGAATGGCAGCTAGGAGGAGGCTATTTAAATCCATGCCAGCGAGGGTATCGGAATTTTTAGTGATTTGCGATCGACTCAACAGAGCTAATTCACGGGCAATACGGCGGGGTTGCATAGATTTTCTTTTAGTCTTGTGATCGAGGGCGATCTTTAAAATTGATCTTGTGGTCTTATGATCTTGCGATCTTTAACTTTTAACTTTTAACTTTTAACTTTTAACTTTTGACTTTTGACTTTTAACTTTTAACTTCTCAATCTTCCAAAGGAACCGTTTGCAGAGGCGGCTCGATCGCCAGGGGTTTGGGGTTATAGCTAGAGTTATTTTCAACAGGAGGATCGATTTTTGGCTTGGCATCATTAGGCACATTGTTACTAGCATTACTACTAGATCCTAGAGAAAGCTGAGGGACGCTGGAACTGACAATTCCCCCAGAAATAACAATCTTAAAAGCATCTTCAATGGGCATATCCAGATTAATCACATCAGATTCGGGGACGATCGCATACCAACCAGTGGTGGGGTTCGGAGTAGTCGGCACAAAAATGCTTAACATCGGCTGCGACATATGGGAGGCGACCTCACTACTCAAAACTCCGGTGACAAAGGCGATCGCCCAGATACCCGATCGGGGATACTCTACCAAGACTACTTTCCGAAATTTACCGCTAGAATCCTTAAGAATTGTTTCTAGGAGTTGCTTCAGAGTTTTATACACAGGACCAGCTAGGGGAATTGCTTGGAGAATCTGCTCCCCTACATCCAACAGCCACCGCCCCGCAAAGTTCCTTGCCATTAAGCCCGTCAGGAGAATAAACGAAAGCGGCACAGTCAGCCCCAAAAGTAGATTCACCAAATTCATCAACAAAGGATTGAGGTTGTCAAAGGGGTTGATTTGTTTCGGAATCCGGGTCAAAAAGTTGATCACCCAGTTGGCGATCGTCACAGTCAGCCAAATAGTCGTAGCTAGGGGGATCACTACCAATAGACCTGCGATCAGGTCATTCTTGAGACCCTGTTTAAAGCGTTGCATCACACTCACGGACTCTCCTTGTATAGACGGTGCGGATGATAGATGATAAATATTTGTGTACTTGTTTATGGAGTACTACTTATATTTTTAACCTTATGAAGAATTGTTGCAAGCAAAACTCTATTTTTTAATAATAGTCGCCCTAGCTCAGACCAAAACCTAATTATAAAACAGGTATATTGAGCTACAGTTTATCATCTTTTCTTAACTATTCTGCCCGTCTCTAATGGTTTTTAAGCCCGTCCAACTTACCAAAGCATAGGCGATCGCCAATAATAAACTTGTCACCCCAGTTCTTACCCCCAGCTTAACCGCTTCACTCCTCGCTTGATCTTCGGCATTTTTGCGATCGGTAGCTAACCTAGTTTTGGTTTGCTCTAGTTGCTGATTCAAGGCTTGGGGGTTTTGCTTGAGGACATCAATTTGTTGTTTCAATCCTTGGAGCCGAGTTAATTGCTCTCCTTGGACTTGACCACTAGCCAGAGCTTGCTCTAATTCTTTGTATTGGTTGTCATTCTTGAGGATAGACTCAATCTGCTGTACCTGCTGTTGGACTTGGAGGTCGGCTTGGGAAGCCCGCTCAGCAATTTGTTGGAGAGCCTGATCGGTGGCTACCCGCACGTTATTTAGATGCACTGGGACAAATAGTAAATAGAATAAACCCAAGACACTAGCCAAGATTATCCCCCAAAAGCGAATATCCCTAAACTGAAATCGGACATCCTTGGGATCATTGTGACGATTGGCAATCCAGTAGCCCACAGACAACAGACATAGCCCTACTAAAGGACGGACTCCCTGATCCACCATCTGCCCAATAAAGCTCAGCTGCCACTCCGTTTGCCCAATATTAAAAGGAATGGCAAGCATAATATAGTCAAAGACGGCTGAAACTAGCATCATCAATCCGACAACTTTGAGCGAGAGAGCCGTAAAGTCAGAATAGGCAGGGCTGTTGGTCTTCATAAAAAAGTCTTATTCGTTGTATTTTTCTTAGTTATTTATTCGAGTTCTTTTTTAATTTTAATTAATTCTTCTGAACTACCCAAAGCTGATGCTATCACATCTAGTAGGAGCTAGATTGAAGATGAGTTATTGTAGTTACGACTTTAGTCGTTCGCTAAGTTGGGAAAGGCTCTGGAGAGTTTCCGGATTTTCTAAAATTTCTAACTTCTCTAACCTTTCTAGATTCTCTGATTCAAGATTTGGCATAGCTGCTATGGTTTCAATAGTTTCAAGGGAAGATTTTCCCAAGCTAGCTGGAGGTTTGGAAACTAAGGTAGAGAATTTATTAGCAAGGGTTTCCCGTTGGTTAATGAGGTAGATACTGACGATCGTTAAACTTACTCCTGTCCACTGGAGGGGGGCCAAAACTTCCCCTAGCAGCAAGCTACTAAATAATAGGGCAAATACAGGAGTGAGAAAAGTTAAGGAGCTAAGACTGGTAAGATTGCCGTGGGCTGCAAAGTAGAAAAATAAACCGTAGGCGATCGCACTCCCGAAAATGGTGGAATAACCCAAGGCAAAAGCATCACTCCCTTGCAAATTAACCCATTGGTGAGTTTCGTAGATCCCAGATAGGGCAAACAAGGGTAGACCACCGAGAATCATATGCCAGCCCGTAGCAATTACAGGATCACTATAACGGCTGACGTAGGGCATGAGGATTGTTCCCACTGCCATAGATAGAGAAGCCAGAAGCATCAGCCATTCACCATTGTTAAATAACCCCTGCCAACTAAAATTAATGGTCATCGCCGAGCCTTGGAAAATTCCCAGCCACAATTCTTGGGGTAAACCAATGAAACTAATGCCAATTACCCCCAAGGATAGACCCAGCCAACCCCACACGCCGATGATTTCCTTGAATAACCAAGCCGACATCAGGGCGATCGCAATGGGCTGAGAATCGATCATCACACTCCCCAATCCGGCTCCCGTCCGTTGCAGACCTTCGGCCAAAAATCCTTGGAATAGCGTCCCATCCACCAAGGCAAACAAACCAATCCACAGCCAAGCCCGCCAGCCCTTGGGTTGCATGACCCAGAGAGAATTAAGTAGAGAATTACTCGGCGGTTTAATCGCCGCTTGCTCTAGTTTAATCTCCGCTTGGGCTAACGGATTTCCTAAAGGCTGCCCCGCACAATTACTAGAATTATCCACCGGGGAGCGATCGCCTTCCTGTCGGTATTCTTGGATAATTTCCTG
Organism: Coleofasciculaceae cyanobacterium SM2_1_6; assembly: GCA_012031635.1. Taxonomy (GTDB): domain Bacteria; phylum Cyanobacteriota; class Cyanobacteriia; order Cyanobacteriales; family JAAUUE01; genus JAAUUE01. The sequence goes on from JAAUUE010000047.1 coordinate 6,106, forward strand.
ATCAGCAAACTCACTCATTTTTTCCTGTGATCGCCCCATGACCAAGCCAAATAGCAGCACCAAAATTCCCGCCGGGACTAGACGAGTTCCTGCCAAAAATAGAGGAGTCGTGTGATCGATCGTCCCCTTCATCGCCACCATGGCTGTTCCCCAGAAAAAGAAGGGCAGGATCAATAAAATTGGCGGAAAAGCTGGTGTTGATTCAGAAGATTGGTGGTGCATGGCGGTGCTTAATATATATTTACAACTTATTTCACCTAGTTTAAGATAATTTAGAAAGCTTAGATAATTTAGATATGGCGATCCCTAAAGCATTTACTAAATTAGATTGCTTCTATTTAGGTTATTCCACCCGCCGGCGCGGACGAAATCGTTTAGGACTACTATTTAGGACTGCTATAGTTGCGTAGTTTAAGTTGCGTAGTTATGCGTAGACAATTCTGCCTTGTATCCAATGGAAATTAAAGCCTTTAGCCATCGTAAATCCAATTTGTTCTATGCCCTCAAGGTGACGATACTGCCTGTGGTCGTTTTGACGATCGCTACCTTTTTTGGATATCGACAAGTGGCTAGCTGGTTTGTAGAGCCGGAGGTAATTCTTGTCCTAGGCGGAGAACCAGAAAGAGAAAAGTTGGCGATCGATCTTGCCAAATCCCATCCAGAAACCCAGATTTGGGTATCTTCCGGCAGCCCCCAAGAATATACAGAAATGCTTTTTGACAATGCCGGGATCGATCGACATCGTCTGCACATCGATCGGCGCGCCTTAGATACAGTGACTAATTTCACCACCCTAGCGGATGATTTTCAGCGCCAAGGGATTGATAGTGTCTATCTGGTTACTTCCGATGATCATATGCAGCGAGCGCAGGTAGTCGGCGAAATTGTCTTCGGGAGTCGGGGCATCATTATTAAACCCTTTCCCCTCAGTTCCGGCAGGGAACCAGAGCCTGTGGTTAAAGCTCTCCGGGATGGAGTCCGGGCTATCTTTTGGGTAGCCACGGGTATCACTGGGGCAAATCTCCTCCACCATGATTAAATCAACCTAAACCGGAAGGTGGGCATTGCCCACCAATACCACCCATCAATACCACCCACCAATACCACCTAAGCAGATGTCTGAAAAGTGTCTAAAATTTCAGCACAGACTAATCTTGATTCTCTCAATCGCTGATCCAGATCAGGAATTGGGTAAGGGCGCAAGATCTTGCACCCCGACGATCGACTTCTCAGACATCCTCTAATCAAAATTATCCTGTTCGCTTTCCAGATCAAAAATCACCTTCTGCCAATACCATTCTTCGGGCATGTTGGGATAATTTTCCTTGGCAAGAGCAATCAGGCGTTGAGCGATGAGACTATTCCCCCCCCACCATGCCGAGGAGTTGTTGTTGGAGGTCGATGCTGGGGAGTGCTGAACTGGGGAATACTGGAGGCAGGGATTGCTGTTTGGCGGCTTCTAGCTTTTGGGCAGCTAATTCCTGTTGCAGGGTTTTAAGCCGATCGAGTCCCCGTTGATAACTCTCATGGTCGCCCCGGTTAAACCAAAGATTCGCCGCCTCTTGGTAATCATTAATCGCTCCAGCAAGATCCCCAAACTGATAACGGGCTTCCCCTCGATCGCCGTAGTATTGAGGCTGATCGGGCTTCAGGGAGATCGATCGAGAAAAATCTTCAATCCCTTGGCGATAATCCTGCAACTGACAGCGAGCAAAGCCCCGGTTCATGTAGGCTTCCACACTCCGGGGATTCTCCTGCAAGAGTTGATTAAAATCGGCGATCGCCCCCAAAGCATCTCCCATTAAGCGGCGAATTACTCCCCGGTGCAGCCGGACTTCCCAATCTTGGGGAGCTAAACTCAGGGCTTGGTTGAGATCCACTAACGCCTTGATAGGGTCTCCCCCTTGACTGTGGATCACACCCCGCAGGCCCAGAGCTTGAGCATCATGGGGATCCGCTTGCAACAGCCAGTTTAGGTCTGCCATAGCTTCTCCAGATTTCCCCTGTTGAATTTTTTGTTTGATTTTCCCAAAAAAGTCTTCAGGAGTCGGGGGCAACAGCGTTTGCAGTTGTCTATAGGCTGCGATGCAACGCCGACAATTTGCCTCATCCTCTTGCTCTAGGAATAAACTCGCTGCCCGTTGGTAAGCATTCACGGCTAGTTGGGTTTTTTGTTGGTTTTTGTAAATCAATCCTAATAATTGCTGGGCAGGAGCCGATCGAGCATCTAAATTTACCGCAGTTTCCGCATCTGTGAGGGCAGCAGGGAAGTTTTTCAGGGCAATGTAGGCAAGCGATCGAGCGGTGTAGGCAGCAAAATATTGGGGGTTCAAGGTCAGGGCTTGGGTATAGTCAGCGATCGCCCCCTGTTGGTCTTGCATTTGAAATAGCACTAGTCCCCGTTGGTAGTAAACTTGAGGATAAATTTCTGTACTCTCCGGGTGATTCGTTAATTCTCCTAATTCCTCCAATTGTCGCAAGGCACAACTAAAGGAGTCGATCGCCCCAGCCAAGTTTCCCCCTTTTGCCTGTTCTAAGCCCTGTTGAAAATAACTCTCTACCATATGAAAAGCTGTCCTATAATCCGGGGATCAAGTCCCAAATTTTAACAAGTTTTATTTTAAGTTTTTGATTAAATTCTTGGTTACAATATCAACTCTATAAATACTATCTCTATTTCTGAGTTAGCGAAGGACGTTCGGCAAAGCTCAGTCGAGTCCCTGACTTTGTTCTTGTAGTAGTGGTTTTAAATGCCTCAGATAAATAAATTAATAAACTCGGATTTGGAATGAGATGCGATCGCTAAAATTCCTCAACTAAATTATCAGCATTATCAGCGAAATCTTATCTAGCTAGAGACAGATGCCATTAACCAGAGCTTTAACCAATCTTTAACAGACTCTAAGAAAACCCCAATAATGTATACAAAGTAGCAATTACCTAGGGCAACCAGACTCAGAAGTGTTGGCTCCTCACCGGAAAATCACCTGTAGCGTCAGCTAGCTCAAACTTAAACAGCTAGGCGATCGTTCCTGAGCTTGAGTCTAGTTGCCTTTCTTGATTTTCCCAAGACACCTCTGGACAACCTAGAGAGGGCTGGTCTTTAACAAGTTTTGTTTGAACGAATTGCCACTAATGATTAGGATTGCTAATAGCTGGGCTGTAGGAATTTTCATGGCTCTAGAGTTGTCATGGGGATTCTTGCTCAACTATGATTGGGGTGAAGAGATCAAAAAATATTGTTAAGAAATTAACCAGCAGGGAGGTTATGGCAATGGTCATGCTCACAGAGAAACCCGCTAATAAACGTTTTACCATGCAGGTACAGGAAATTGCCCCAGAGACGGTGGCGATTCGATCGCAAGACTGGGATCGCGATCGCTTTGATATTGAATTTGGCTTGCAAAACGGGACTACCTACAATTCCTACGTGATTCAAGGGGATAAGTTGGCGTTGGTCGATACCTCCCATGAGAAATTTCGGCAACTATATTTGATACGCTCCGGGGCGTAATTGATCCTGCTGCGATCGATTATTTGGTAATTAGCCACACTGAACCAGACCATAGCGGCTTGGTACGAGATATTTTGCAACTGGCTCCCCAAGTCACCGTAGTAGGTTCCAAGGTTGCCATTCAGTTTATTGAAGATTTTGTCCATCAAGATTTCCAACGGCAGATTGTCAAAAATGGTGACAAGATTGATTTAGGCAAAGGTCACATCTTGGAATTTGTGATTGCTCCCAATCTCCACTGGCCCGACACCATGTTTAGCTACGATCATGGTACGGGAATTCTCTACACCTGTGATGCCTTTGGCTCCCATTACTGCACTGAGGATTTGTTTGATGCAGACCTCAAATCCCTCGAACCAGATTATCGCTTTTATTACGATTGCCTCATGGCTCCCAATGCTCGATCGGTACTTTCGGCTCTCAAACGTATGGGAGAACTGCCCACTGTCTCTACTATTGCCACAGGTCACGGGCCCCTATTGCGGTTTCATGTCCTAGAATTGATCGATCGCTACCAACGCTGGAGCCAAGCCAAAGCCAAGGCAGAAACGGCGGTGGTGGTATTCTATGTGGCTGACTATGGTTATAGCGATCGCCTCTCCCAAGCGGTGGCAAGGGGGATCACCAAAACCGATGTGGCGGTGGAAATGATGGATCTCAAGTCGGCAGATCCGCAGGAAGTGACGGAAATCGTGAAAAAATCGGCGGGAATTGTGATTGGGATGCCCCCTAGCTCTGGGAAAACCACTAACCCCACGGCAGCAGCGATCGGCACTATCCTTGCGGCAATTACCAATAAGCAAGCAGTGGGACTATTTGAATCCTACGGTGGAGACGATGAACCCATTGACCCCATGCTCACCAACTTCCGGGAATCAGGAGTAAAAATTGCCTTCCCGCCCGTTCGGATCAAGGAAACCCCCACGGAACTCACTTACCAACTCTGTGAAGAAGCCGGAACTGACCTAGGGCAATGGCTGACCCGCGATCGAGCCATCAAACAAATGAAGTCCTTGGATACCGACCTAGATAAAGCTCTAGGCAGGCTGAGTGGGGGCTTGTATATCATCACCGCCACTAAGGGGAATACCCAGAGTGCCATGTTAGCTTCTTGGGTAACTCAGGCTAGCTTTGAACCCTTGGGGGTGACGATCGCTGTCGCCAAAGACCGGGCGATCGAGTCTCTGATGCAGGTGGGAGATAGCTTTGTCTTGAATATTCTCGAAGAAGGCAATCATCTGGTTTTGATGAAACACTTCCTGAAAAGATTTGCCCCCGGAGCCGATCGCTTTGCCGGAGTGAAAACCCAAACGGCTAACAACGGTTCCCCCATTCTCACTGAGGCTCTGGCTTACCTCGAATGCCGGGTAGTGACCCGCATGGAAGCCCACGATCACTGGATTGTCTACAGCACTGTAGACGCAGGACGGGTATCAAAAGCCGATGCCCTCACCGCCGTCCATCACCGCAAAGTCGGGAATCATTACTAAAATCTATGACAACAACTATAAAGCCCCGTGACGTACAGGTTCTGCCCTTGGGAGTGGATACCTTAATCTTGCGATCGAGAACTTGGGATCGCCTCAAGTTTGAAATTGAATATGCTAGAGAGCGTGGCACGACTGCTAATGCTTTTTTAATTCAGGGAGATAAAATTGCCTTGTTTGATCCGCCGGGAGAATCTTTTACAGAGATTTTTCTAGAATCTCTCCAGCAGCGTCTTGATCCCCGCCAGATTGATTACCTAATCCTCGCCCATGTCAACCCCAACCGGGCAGTGACAATTAAAGCTCTATTGGAGTTAGCCCCGCAAATTACCTTTGTCTGTTCCAACCCGGGGGCGATCGCTCTGCGTTCCCTGCTGCCAGATAAGGAATTAAATATTCTTACAGTCCGGGGTGAAGAAACCCTCGACCTCGGCAAGGGACACCGCCTCCAGTTCATCACTACCCCCATTCCCCGGTGGTCTGATGAAATGTGTACCTACGATCCCCAGACGGAGATTTTGTTTACAGATAAACTATTTGGGGCGCACATTTGTAGCGATCAGGTCTTGGATGAAGGCTGGACAAGTTTTAGTGAAGACCGTCGCTATTACTTCGATGCGGTCATGGCCGCCTACGCTCGCCAAGTGGACACCGCCCTCGAAAAACTGGCTCCCTGTTTAGATTTAGAAGCGAAAACCCTGGTGGCTCCCGGACATGGCCCGATGGTACGCTATGGGTTACGGGAATTAGTCCAAGATTACCACCAGTGGAGCCAAGAGCAACGGGCTAAGGAAACTATGGTAACGATGATTTATGCCTCTGCCTACGGGAATACGGCAATTTTGGGGCAGGCGATCGCCCGGGGGATTACCAAGGCTGGGGTGGCGGTGGAAACTATCAATTGTGAATTTGCCCAACCAGAAGAAATCAAACATGCGATCGCTAAATCCGCCGGGTTTGCCCTTGGTTCTCCTACCCTCGGTGGACATTTGCCAACTCCCGTGCAAACTGCCCTAGGAATAGTCTTAGCTAACGCTTCTAAAAGCCAACTGGCGGGAGTATTCGGCTCCTTTGGTTGGAGTGGCGAAGCCGTGGATCTGATCGAAGGGAAACTCCGGGATGCTGGTTATACCTTTGGGTTCGAGACAATTCGGGTGAAGTTTAAGCCTACAGAAGTACATCTGCAACTGTGCGAAGAGGCGGGGGTAGATTTTGCCCAAGCCATTAGGAAAGCCAAAAAACTCCGGGCCCCTAGGCAGCCGGTAATTGAATCTCAAGCCGCCCGAACGGAGCAAGCGGTGGGGCGGATCATTGGTTCCCTCTGTGTCCTTAGTGCGAAACAAGGAGAAGTAGCCACGGGAATGTTGGCAGATTGGGTTTCTCAAGCCACCTTTAATCCACCGGGAATCATGATTGCCGTAGGCAAGGAGCGGGCGATCGAGTCTCTCCTTTATCCGGGCAGTAGCTTTGTCCTGAATATCTTGGCAGAAGGCAAACAACTACGGAAGCACTTTATGAAATCCTTCGCGCCGGGGGAAGATCGGTTTGCAGGGGTAGAAACAGAACTGAGCCAAAACGGTTGCCCAATCCTTACGGGAGCCTTAGCCTATCTCGAATGTCAAGTAGAGCAACGGATGGAGTGCGGCGATCATTGGCTAGTCTACGCCACGGCAGAAAATGGCAAAGTCCTCCAGCAAGAAGGAGTTACGGCTGTCCACTACCGGAAATCTGGTAACCATTACTAAACTTTGGCAAATTCTTTGCATAATTTCTCCAATCTCCAGCGACTGATATGTAGATGATATTCCTGCCTCAGAATTTAATCGCCATCAGTGAAGAAGCAAGGATAATTTAGCCGCCGACCTTATTCTCAGCTCTGTGAAATTGAATCACACTTTCGCGATGGGTTAGATGGGAGGTGTCCCCATTCAGCTCGATCGACCAATGTTGTTGACGTTGGACTAGCTTAATCAGACAGCATAGGGAGGCATTCACCTGCACCGGAGTTCCCAAAATTCCTGTGGTTGCTCCCATCACCGAAGCCCCATGACCCACCAGCAGTAGATCTCCCGAAAATTCCTCTGCCAACAATCGGGCGGTTTGCCCGGCTCTGGAAAGGGCGATTTCCCCTGTTTCGGGAAACTCTGGCACAACCCTCGATACATAGCTGGGATCAATGCGAGGGAACTGGGCTTGGAGGTCTGCGAGGGAGTGGCGATCGGGCATATCCGGCATCCACTCTGGATTCAACCATTCACTTAAACCAGATTCTAGCTTCAAGGGCAGGGCTAGAGCCTCAGCAACTTGGTGGGCAGTTTGAATTGTTCTCAAAAACGGAGAAGCAAAGATATGGGCGATCGGCTCTTGGCTGAGGCGCTGGGCTAGTTGTCCTGCTTGATACAACCCATCTTCAGATAAGGGGGGGTCGTAGGGTAACTCGGCGGTGAGAAACCACTCTGGGTGAACAAAGTCAAGACGATTGGCATGACGGGCAATCCAAATAGTTTTACTCATAATCTTTAGTATAAAGTTTCAATTTCTCAGCATTGTAAATTTTCTATCCACTTCTATATCTATAGGGAATCTATCAGTAGCCCAAATCTAGGGCTGATAGACCCCGCCCTGATGCCCGGGACAGACAAGATGGTTAAATTTCCCTGTAGATCAATTCTATAAACTGTCTCCCCAGAATTAGCCCCGGCTCGATTAAAAATTTATTTAAAGTTCTGCTCTATGAAGTTGTCTCAAGAAGCTATGGCAGTCCTAAGGGGTGACACCATCTACCAGAAGCAATCTAATTTAACGTGAGTTCGACAAAATCTGAAGCCCTCACCCTCACCCTCTCCCAGAACGGGGGAGGGAACAAGAAAAATTAGTCTTACTCCCCTTCTCCCTCAAGGGGAGAAGGGGTTGGGGGATGAGGGGTATTTCTGAGCATCGAACTCACGTTGTTTTAAGATAAATGGCGACTTTTCAGACATCCTTTAAGGCTAATGGAAGGCTAATGGAAGGCTAATGGAAGGCTAACTTGAGGCATACTAGATTCAAACTAGATTCAAACTAGACCCAGAATAGGTAATCTAGAGATTGGTAAATAATTTGGAGATTTGCAGCCGCAGAAATTATGTTTAGTACAAAAAATATTTTGTCTTCTTTGTTGCTTTTTGTGCCAATTTCGATCGCCGGACATTTTCTCCATTGGGCAGAGGCAGTTGTTTTTATCACCTCTTGCTTAGCGATCGTTCCTCTGGCGGCTTGGATGGGAACTGCGACCGAAGAAATTGCCGTAGTCGCTGGGCCGTCCCTTGGGGGCTTGCTCAATGCTACCTTTGGCAACGCTACAGAATTAATTATTGCTCTAGTTGCCCTCAATGCGGGGTTAGTCAATGTAGTGAAAGCAACTATCACCGGATCGATCATTGGCAACCTCCTGTTAGTTATGGGGTTTTCTATGTTTTTGGGGGGCTTGCGCTACAAAGAACAGGAATTTCAACCAGTAGTTGCTAGGGTAAATGCTTCAGCGATGAACCTTGCTGTCATTGCTATTCTGCTGCCGACGGCGGTAGATGCGACTTCTACAGGTATTGATGAAGCGACGATCCAGAAACTTTCTATCGCAGTGGCGATCGTCCTGATCATTGTGTATGTCATGTCTTTGATCTTCTCTATGAAAACCCATAGCTACCTGTTCGATGTGGGGCAAGAAAACCAGCTAGAAGAGTTGGCAGCAGCCAGTCTGGCGGGGCTTCCGAGTTCCCCAAATGCAGAAAATCCTGAGCATTCCTCTGAGGATTTGGAGCCTGGAGAGCATAAAGTTAATCTGCCCCTGTGGATTGGGGTTTTGTTGGGAGTTACTCTCCTAGTCGCTGTGGAGTCAGAATTTTTGGTGGGTAGCCTCGAACAAGCCACTTCTGAACTGGGGTTAACTTCTCTGTTCACTGGGGTGATCCTGCTGCCCGTGATTGGCAACGCCGCCGAACATGCCACGGCAGTCACCGTAGCCATGAAAAATAAAATGGATTTATCTGTATCCGTTGCCTTGGGTTCTAGTCTGCAAATTGCCCTATTTGTGGCTCCAGTATTGGTGATTGCTGGGTTCATCATGGGGCAGCCCATGGATTTAAACTTTAACCCCTTTGAATTGGTGGCGGTGGCGGTGTCAGTATTAATTGCCAACTCCATTAGTTCTGATGGCAGGTCTAACTGGTTAGAGGGGGCTTTATTGCTGGCGGCTTATCTAGTTTTAGGGTTTGCTTTTTACTTCCATCCCGTGATTGAAGGCATAGCTTAATAACGTGAGTTCGGTTTAAGCAAAAGCTCTGACCTAAGCCTAGAGACGTTGCCTGAGCGGAGTCGAAGGGAAGATTTCCGCACTTTAGATTTTTTGAGGGTTTTGACTTTTTTGTCGCAGATCGTCAAGAATCCCTGAAAAGTTTGGCAAACTGGCTAGGTAGGTTAAATCTGCTGGTCGATCGATATCCCGCAATACTGGGAGATAGCCAATTTTTAAGCTGAGGCGATGGGCGATCGTCACAGTTTCCCGAAATACAGTTTCCGTTCCCCAAGCAATGCCTTGAAATAGCTGGGGAATTATTTTTTTTAAGCCAATTAAATAGTAGCCCCCGTCTGCTGCTTCTCCCAAGACTAAATCATGGTGAGCTAATTCCTGAAAAGACTTCTGGAGTATCTGGGCATCTAGTGCTGGGCAATCTGTACCGATGAGCACAAAATAATTATCTGGCTGCCAAAGTTGCTCTAAGGCTCCCAACATTTTTGCCCCCAAATCTCCCGCCCCTTGGGGTTGATAATCTAGGTCTGCCCCTAACCAGTCTGCCATCAAGGCTCGATCGCCCCCCGTAAAACTCACGGTAATTTTGGTGAAATTATTGGCAGATTGCCCAAGGTAAAGCTGGCGGCACTGTTGGAGAGTAGATGCTGCTAAATGTTGGTGTAGCTGAGTTGCTAAATCTGCCCCAATCTCTGGAATTAAGCGAGTCTTATTTTTGCCCACCTCTGGATAGCGAGTGAAAACAATTAGCTGCTGGTGGCAAGGTTGCTGCATAGGAAAGGGATTTGCTGGACGGGAATGCTTTCTAGCCTAATGCGCTTTGACCGCATCCTGCCAAGAAGCTAGGGTCAACTTCGTAATTTTGCCTTCTTCGAGGATAAAGAGTTGTTCAAGACATTGTAAAAGAGATTGAGCATAGTTTTCTAGACCCAAGACCTGCAAGCTCTTGAGAATTCGGCTCAGGCGGAGATGGTTATGATTTCCCCAGTGCAACCAACATTGTTTGCGGATTGGGAAGTTGGCAGCCAGGATAATTTTAAAATTTTAGTATCTAGATACTGGCAGGACAATCCATAAAAATCAAGGATCACTTCCAAGGAAACCGTTAAGCGGGTATTTAAGCCAAAGCTACTTCTAAATCTAGTTATGTCTGCCTCAGTTAGAACGGGGGCGTGGGGATTAAATCGACTGACCTCTGGGAGGGGAAATAGCCATTGAATATAGTCGTGGGTGCGCTCCAATAACTCGTGATCCCATTGCCAAATCTCCTCGATCGACCTGCCGCGATTATCATTAGTCTTCCCCAGATAAAACTGGACAATTTTTGAATCTGTTTTCATCCCCTTAATCTGTAGGTCTTTCAAGGTATTTTTCAAGTGGTTGGCTAGTGATTATTTAAATAATTCTTGACTAGTCGATCTAGTCCTACTTTAGCTGTTTTCACTGGTGAGGGTGCTAATCTGCACAAATTTACCTAGGGTGATGATTCCGTGTATTTATCTAGGCAATACAGGAAAAATCTTCGGGGATAATTTTGGACGAACTGCCGCAGCTAAGTGTAGCCAAATTAGGAGAAAATACCCTTGCTGCCCCATTAGACGAAGCTCTATGATAGATATATCTCAAAAACTACAAGCAACATTTGATATTTTTTTCGGGGCTTTTTCACAATTCCTTAACTAGTTTCTCAGGCTTTATTCAAGAGTTTTGTGAAGTTTCTCTAAAGTCTTTCTCTGGAGCTTTACCAAAACTACCAGCAGTAGGAGACCAGACAACGCCAATTCTATAGCAGTCCCAAATGATTTCACCCGCCGCCGGCGGGTGGAATAACCTAACAGAAGCAATCTAAATTTAGAAAATGATTTAGGATCGCTATAGACAAGGCCAATTATCTCTGGTAATCTCTCAGCCCTTTTCAGTCCCTTGAAAGTCAGAATTTAAAGTAAAATTTTTTTGTAGGTATGCCATGCACCTCTGCATAAACCCCAAATGCTCCTATCCAGATGATCCCAACAACAGCAATCGGGAGCGATGTCAACATTGTGGTTCCCAGTTACTCCTAGAAAATCGGTATAGGGTTATAAATCTGGTTTCAGAAGAAGGATTTGGCAGAATTTATGAGGTGGACGATCGAGGCACGACCAAACTCATGAAGGTCTTGTTGATCAACGATGTCCAAGGCGTATCGATGTTTCAGCGAGAAGCAGCAGTCCTCAGCCAACTCTCCCATCCCGGGATTCCCAAGATCGCTCAGGATGCTTATTTTACTTTCCTGCCCCACGATCGTCCCTCTCCCCTCCATTGCCTTGTCCTCGAAAAAGTTGTGGGCCTCAGCCTCGAAGATTGGCTCCAGCATCAACTCCAACATCAATCTCAGCCCCTCAGTCAAGAGCAGGCCGTCAGTTGGCTAAAATATATTGTCGAGATTTTGGATCAAATTCATCATCATCTCTATTTTCATCGGGATCTTCATCCCCGGAATATTCTCCTGACTCCAGAGGGGCGGCTAGTCCTGACTAATTTTGGTTGTGGACGAGAGATTTTTCATAATTATCTAGTCAAGGTAAGAAGTAATAGCTCTGGTTATGAATCTGGTTATGGGTCTGATTATGAGCCTCAACGGGATCGAGGTTTCCTAGAAAGAAGTCAACAAGGTAGTTCTGAGGTCAATTACCCTAGAAATCAAGAACAAGACTATGCTCTAGTTCCCGGTTATACGCCCCCAGAACAAGCAAAGGGTAGGGCGGTACCTCAGTCGGATTATTTTTCCCTTGGACGGACGTTTGTTTATTTATTAACGGGTCGATCGCCGGAAGATTTTATGGAGGATCCCCGCACCGGAGAGCTACTCTGGCAACACCGGGCACCGCATATTTCTCCCGCTTTTACCGATGTGATTGATTATCTGATGGCAACCCTGCCGGGCAATCGTCCCCACAATTCCCAGATGATTTTCCTGCGCCTGTCTACCCTTGACTACGCTCCCCCAGAACCGATCGGAGAAGATCTGTTAGTCCCACCAGAGAGCCATTTGCATTCTTTTCCAGAGAAGTATGTTTCAGAAATGCCTTTATCAGAGAATCGTTGGCATAGCCTCTCGAAACGAGAATCGACGGAAAGAGCCTTACTGCGGGCGAGGGTGATCAAGCGACGGCAGCAATTTAACTATGCTGATCTATGGCAGCAAAAGGAAAGGCGGCGGCGACGTTTGAAGATGCCGAAACCAATCTTAACTTTCTTGCTGGGAGGTTTGATTGCCACTTCGACTATAGTACTTTTAGGTATAGTTACAGAGGTAATTAGTCCAGATTGGGTATATCAAGTTGAACGCCAATTTATTTGGCAACGGGGTGGTAAGTAGAAATGCCGAAAAAAACAATTTTTACTGTGCTAATTCTCCTAGGCATGGTTTTTATAGGTTGGGGTGATCAATTGGGGTTGCCGGAGCCGGTGAGCGGAGCCAGCACCCAAGCAAGGAGGGGTATTAATGGTTTCTTTTTTGTCTTTTTTTCCGGAACGTCGCCCTAGGGATCCCAACCAACGCACCGAAGAGGCGATCGATAATCTCAATAATCCCTCTCCCAAATAATAGACCCTGTGTTTATCTCAATCCTGTTCAAAGGCCTTGCCGAGGGCGGCGGGG
>JAAUUE010000429.1 GCA_012031635.1 Coleofasciculaceae cyanobacterium SM2_1_6
AGAAGGCGGCGGTAGGGAACTAGCCAGTAGATGAACCAAAGGGGGCCAGCATAGCGTTGAGCAAAGACTTTCCATTCATTAATGGGGTGGAGAGTGGCGTTGGCGATCGCTACTCCCTTGGGACCTTGGATCTTTTTCAAACCTTCCTTAACTGGAGGGGCAGCCAGAGCCGTATTATTGCCAGAACAAGTCCCAATATAGCCGGGGGGAATGTAAACCAAACAACCTTGTTGGCTTGCCCTCAGTCCGTAGTCATAATCTCCTGCATAGTGAGTGAAGGCTAAATCTACATTCCCTACTACTTGGGCGGCGCTCCGGGAGATTAAGACACAGTTGCCATTGATGGTATCGCAGGGCTGGGGCTGGGCTGTGGGGGGCAGGAGCGAAAACTTGAGGGGACGGAGGCTAGATTTCCGCACGACCCCACCGTAGGTATGCTCCCCCGTATCTTTATCCTGAGTAGAACCAGAAATAACTGCCTTAGGATTGCCCGATCGAGTGATTTCAGTGTAAGTCTGAAATAGTTTACTCAGAGCATCGGGGTAAAGAATCGTGTCATCATTGAGCCACAGGTAGTAATCGTAATCTCCCCGAAGAGCGGCGGCAAAGGCCTTTTCCATGCCTCCTCCCCAAAAAAGGTTGCCATCGCCAGTGAGAATTGTCACCTGGGGATAAGCTGCTGTGACTGCGGCAGCAGTGCCATCGGTACTCCCATCATCGGTCAAGAACACATCTACGGTAACTTCATCAATACAATCTTGCTGGAATAAAGCTCCTAGACATTCTAGGGTTTTTTGTTGCCGATTGTAACAGGTAAGAATTGCTGCTATGCGATCGCCTTTCATCAGTTCAAGTTTGTTGAAAGTTAGTTTATGGAGAACTATCGAGACATAATTAGCAAAAAATTGTTAAAAATTCTTGATCTAACTAAGTTCTATATAGATGCTGAAAGTATAGCGTCACTAGGTGAATTCTACTAGTTTTTCAGAAAGTCAAATAGTTTTTTCAGAAAGTCAAAGATTTCGCTATCATAGCACTAGAATTATCCCAAAACTAGGACAATAGTATGGAAGATTTCGGCGTTATTATTGCCTGTTGTTACCAAGATTACCTGTTTGCCAAGGGATGCTGTGCTAGTATTCGGCATTTTTTAGGAGACGTTCCGATCTGTCTAATCGTTGATGGAACCTTTGATACCAAAAATTTACAAGAAATTTACAAAGTAAAAGTAATTAATCATAGCAACATCAAAAATCAGTTTTTACGACGGCGGAGTTTTGGTTGGGGACTAACAAAGATGATTGCTTTTTTTGAAAGCCCTTGGTCAAAGTTTTTATTTCTAGATGCTGATACAAATATTTGGGGAAATGTTTTGCAATTTGCAGATTTTCTAAACTTTGATGTTATCATCGATAAACCTTGTTATGGCTATACTCCAGAGCAAGTGAGTGAGTTTTTCTTTGATGTCTCAGCCGTAGAGAAACACTTCCCAGATTTCCCTTGGCAGCAGTATCAAAATGATTATTTTTGTACAGGAACTTTCTTTGCTAAAAAAGGCATCTTTCCCCTCAGAGAATACGAGGATATTCTAGATTTCCATCAATCTCATCCGGGAATATTTAAGTACGGAGAAATGGGGTTTCTCAATTTCATGCTATTCCGGGCTGCCCATGAGGGGCGGATTAAACTCACCAGTGAAGACTTTCAAGTGATTGCTCCCGACTTTAGCCAAGGGGAACTCCAGAAAAGATTTGGCTTCGATCGATCTTCTCCGCCCCGACCTCTAGTCCAAAATAATGATGCTGCGGTAATCCATTGGGCTGGTCCCAAACCCAGACTAGGAACTAAGCAGACCTATTCTCAACCAATGGATTTTGCCCGCCGTCAATTTATCTTCCAAGAGCAGGGACTCACAGGCGCTAGGGCAGACATGGTGTTGAAAGTTGAAGACTGGTTAAGTTTACTAGAGGTTTATAAAAATAAATTCTTAAAAAAACTCCGGCAGCGAGGAAAATCCAAAGCTCGCCTCTTAGCCCCAGCCCCGACTCCCAAAGCCCTTTTAGAGTAGCTTACTGAAAACAGTTAACAGTTATCAGTTAACAGTGAGCAATTATCAGTTAACTGTTAACAGTGAAGACTTTCAATTAGTTTTTGATGACTGATACTTTGACTCTGCTGAGTCCGAGTAACTGGTAACTGCTCTTTGTACCTCCCTGTACCTCCTGTTCCCTGATAACTGCTCTTTGTACCTCCTGTTCCCTGATAACTGATAACTGATAACTGAATATGAGTGTAGGAATTGATCAGTATTTACACACGGCGATTACTGTTCGGGATTTGGATGCGGCGATTTATTTTTATGGGACGGTGTTGGGCTTAGAACGAGTTAATAGAGTCTTGCGCTTTCCCGGCGCTTGGTATCAACTCGGAGAAACCCAAATTCACCTGATTGTCCCAGAACAAATAACTGCCCCTGCTCCTCCAGACCCCAGCCAAAAGTGGGGGCGAAATCCCCATCTAGCTTTTCGAGTAGCTAACCTGGACAAAGCAAAAGAGCAGCTACTTAAACATAACTGCCCCATCCAAGGAAGTGCCTCTGGTCGCCCCGCCCTATTTACCCAAGACCCAGACGGGAACGTGATTGAACTCAGCCAAGGTTAGCTAGATTTCTAGAGTCTCCTAGACATTCCCAAATTTTAGGAATACTAAGATACTAGGCGTTTGCCTTCACTAAAACTGCATCTCCTTCAATTTTTGCTTGAAGAACTTTCAGGGGAACTTTGGCAGGACCTTCTCCAACTACGGCTCCAGTCGCAGAGAATTTGGCTTGATGGCAGGGGCAGACATATTCGCCACTGGGTTGCCAAGCTACCGTACAGCCTTTATGGGTACAGGTGGGGTTAACAGCAGCTAATTCCCCATTGTTACGGACGACGGCAACGGCCCCGATCGAGGATGTTTCGAGAACGATCGCCCCCGTCTCTAGGGCGGCTACAGTTCCCACCTGCACAAAGCCGTCATCTCTGGGTGCGCCAGCAGAATTACTACCGGGACTACTAGCAGAGGGAGTTTCTGAGTTGCAAGCTACCAAGGCGACAGGAAGAGAAGTGGCAAGCGAGCCAAGACCGACCCAAGATAAAAAAGTTCGTCTATCCATAAAGTTTTGTTCTTCATTAAATTCAGCTAGCCTTATTATAACAACAGGAAATTTCTCTCCTTGTCGATGTGTTTTCGTGCGTCTCTATAGCAGTCCTAAATGATTCCACCCGCCCTGCGGCGGGTGGATCCAAAAAAATTTTTGCCTAACCAGAGTGAATCTAACTTAG
>JAAUUE010000430.1 GCA_012031635.1 Coleofasciculaceae cyanobacterium SM2_1_6
CTGAAGAAATTTCTCTGTAGCTACAAACAAAATGGTTTATGGAATCTAGGGAAACTTAATATCCAAACCCAAAAATTAATCCCCATTGCTACTCCCCTACACAGATATTTCTGGCCTACGGGTGACAAGTTCCCAAGCGGTATTCCTCGGTGGTTCCGCTACCCTGCCTACTGCCCTAGTAACCATGAACTTATCAACCTTGGAAACTAGGGTAATTCGAGAATCTAGCCGGGTTGAGGTAGATAGTAGTTATTTCTCGGTGCCAGAAGCGATCGCCTTCCCCACGGAACAGGGCTTAACTGCCTACGGATTCTATTACCCGCCCCATAACCCCGACTACACCGCCCCCGATGGTGAAAAACCACCCCTGATTGTCAAAAGTCATGGTGGCCCCACGGCAGCAACTACCAGTAGTTTTAGTCTCAGGATTCAATACTGGACTTCCCGGGGTTTTGCAGTGTTGGATGTCAACTATGGCGGTAGTACGGGCTATGGCAGAGATTACCGTCTGCGCTTGGATGGGCAGTGGGGCATTGTCGATGTGGATGACTGTACCAATGGAGCCAAATATCTAGTCGCTCAGGGTTTAGTTGATCCCGCCAAACTAGCGATCGCCGGGGGCAGTGCTGGAGGATTCACGACTTTAGCTGCGTTGACTTTCCGGGATACCTTCCAAGCCGGGGCTAGTTATTACGGAGTGAGCGACCTAGAGGCTCTTGCCAAGGACACCCACAAGTTTGAAGCCCGCTATCTCGATCGCCTGATTGGAGCCTATCCAGCCCAAAAGCAGCTTTATATGGATCGATCGCCCATCCATGCCGTCGATCGCCTCGCCTGTCCCGTGATCTTTTTCCAAGGCTTAGAAGACAAGGTTGTCCCGCCCAACCAAGCGGAGATGATGGTAGAGGCTCTCAAACAAAAAGGTTTGCCCGTTGCCTACGTAGCCTATCCCGGAGAGCAACACGGCTTCCGCAAGGCAGAAAATATTAAACGCACCCTCGAAGGCGAATTATATTTTTACAGCCAGATTTTTGGTTTTCATCTAACGGAGGCGATCGAGCCTGTGGAAATTTTTAATCAAGATGTTTTATAAACCCATTTAACTATCATGTCATCCCAATCCCTACCCCAAACCCCCGTTGATTTCCATGCCCTCAGTCAATACCCCGAAGAACAAGCGAACTTTCGGAATTTGATTGCTACCTACAAAACCGCTCAGTGTCTTTCCCAAGTTTGGCAGAGTGCGGCGGAGAAATTCTCAGATATTCCTGCTCTGCTTGACAATCATAATGCCTGTCCTATGCAGATCACCTTCCGGGAAATGTGGCAACAGATCTGTCAGTTTGCCGCCGGACTGCAAGCTAGGGGGGTTAACCTCGAATCACAGGATCCCCAGATACCTACCCGGATTGCTTTGTTTGCCGATAACAGCGCCCGGTGGTTTATTGCCGATCAAGGGATTATGGCGGCGGGGGCAGTGAATGCGGTGCGGAGTTCCCAAGCCGATCGAGCCGAGCTACTATACATTTTGGCAAATAGCGGCAGTACTGCCTTGGTGGTGGAGGATCTAAAAACTCTAAGGAAATTGCTGCCAGAGTTACTAGACTTCCCTCTGAGCTTGGTGGTGTTGCTGACGGAAGAGGAGATCCCGGCAGACCTCAAAGATTTATCGATCGAGGTGTTGAACTTTGCTCAACTGATGACCGCCGGGAAAAATTATCCCTTCCAGATGACTAAAGCCGATCGCTCCACCCTCGCTACCTTGATCTATACTTCCGGCACTGGCGGACAACCCAAGAGCGTCATGTTAACCCACGGCAATTTACTCCACCAAGTTAATACCTTTGGGGGGACGATCATCCTCCAGCCGGGGGATCTATTCGTGAGTATTCTCCCCAGTTGGCATTCCTACGAGCGCGCCTGTGAATACTTTGTCCTCTCTCAAGGCTGTACCCAAATTTATACTAATATCCGCCAAATTAAAGCTGATCTGAAAAAGTACCGTCCCCACTTGATGGTCGGTGTCCCTAGGCTCTGGGAAAACATCTACGAAGGAGTCCAACGCCAATTACGGGAGCAACCAGCCAATAAGCAAAAATTAGTTAGTACCTTCTTTGGTTGGAGCCAGAGCTATATCAAAGCTAAACGGTTGGCAACGGGATTAGATCTCAATCATCTCAACCCCAGCGTGACTGAGAAACTAGGGGCAAGCCTGAAGGCGGCTCTATTGGCTCCCCTGCATAGTTTAGGCAAAGTGATTGTCTACAAAAAAATCTTGGAAGCCACCGGGGGCAGGGTGAAAATTGCCGTGAGTGGGGGTGGTTCCCTTGCCATGCACCTAGAGGATTTCTTTGAAATTATTGGCTTCCCGATCGTGGTGGGCTATGGTTTGACGGAGACTTCCCCTGTCACCCATGTGCGGCGACCTTGGCACAATTTGCGGGGAGCTTCGGGGCTGCCCCTACCGGGCACAGAAATTAAGATTGTAGATCCAGAAACGAGGGCATCTTTGCCCAGAGGTGAACGAGGCTTAGTCTTGCTCCGGGGCCCCCAGATTATGCGGGGCTACTATCAAAACCCAGAGGCAACTAAGGCAGCGATCGACCCCCAAGGTTGGTTTAATTCGGGGGATTTGGGCATGATAACTCCTGCTGGGGATATTGTGATTACGGGCAGAGCCAAGGATACGATCGTGCTTACGAATGGCGAAAATATTGAACCCCTGCCCATCGAAGATGCCTGTCTGCGTAGTCCTTACATTGACCAAATTATGCTCGTCGGGCAGGATCAGCGCTCCCTGGGGGCTTTAATTGTCCCCAACCAAGATGCTCTCAAACTCTGGATCACCCAACAAAATCTGAGTTTGCAACTCCCCGAAGATTTAGCGAGTAAACCCATCCAAGACCTATTTCGCCAAGAACTCAACCGAGAAGTGAAAAACCGCTCCGGCTATCGAGGGGACGATCGCATTGGTGTATTCCGGTTAATTACGGAACCCTTCACCATGGAAAATGGCATGTTAACCCAGACCCTAAAAACCCGCCGCCCGGTGATTGCCGCCCACTACCAGCAAGTAATCACCGAAATGTTCCAGTAGACCTTAGTAAACACAAGGTGGGCTTTATCACCCTAACCATATCATAATCGCTGGCTGAGCGTAGCCGAATTTATGCTGAGCGTTGTCGAAGTAGCCCAAACCCCACCACAAATCTTCTGTTGATTATCTGCATTAGACCTCTTGCGTGAATCATGACCCTCACCCTAAATCCCTCTCCCTAGGGAGAGGGACTTTCCTCTTACTCCCCTTCTCCCTAGGGAG
>JAAUUE010000048.1 GCA_012031635.1 Coleofasciculaceae cyanobacterium SM2_1_6
TTACCAAACACAATTCCGGCTGGATTAATTAAAAATAAATTGCTGTTGCCCCCGGTTACTTGGATTAAGCCATTGATCACCGAAGGATTGCCACCAGTGACTCGGCTCAAAATATTTTGAATATTCGGACTAGAAATAAAATTAGCCGTCTGATCGACTGGGACATTAAACTGTTGAAAATTATGAAATAAATTTGCGCTATCCCTAGATAAACTACCTCCAGTGATATTTGTGATATTTCCCTGCTGTTGGATTCTCGTTTCAGTACGATCGGCTGCGGGGATGATAGATTGGGCTGTAGTTAAAGTAGAAAAGTTCGCTGTTGTAACTATTCCTAAATAGAAACTAATCGCTAATTTAAGAGATTTATACATAGGTTTAAGGAGATTTAGATTGAGCTTAGGGCTAAAATATATTGCGAGGGAGTTTTCTAACTAAGAAGATCGAGTTCCTGAGCGATCGTCCTACGTAGAAATACAAGGGAATTTTTCTAGAATCGAACTTTTTTGATTAAGCTCTTAATAATACTTAACTAAGACTTTATGCCTAGGAACTTGTCTAGGGGGCTAAAGAAAATCCTCCAAGCACAAATAGCGGGGGCGATCGAGACTTTAGACAAAAAAAACTTAGATATAAAAATCGAAGAAATTCCCCTCCGTAATTATGGTGCTATCCAAGCCCAGACTAGAAAAAATCAGGGGGCGAAAACTTCTACAGACTATTCTTATATCTCCTGTATCAACTACCAATGCACCCTTGCGCTACAACTTGCCTTGCCTTGGGGAGTTAGTCCCCTAGAAGCGGCGGAAAACATTTTGGAATTATTAATTTCTAGCTCTCAATCTTTAATTTTTCAACCCCAAATTCTACCCAAGGGAGTTATTAATCTGGCGATCTGCGATCGATTCCTCGCCGACTGGCTAGATCAAATTATCCCTCAACTACTAACACCTTCCCAAAAAACCACAACTATCACCCAAGAAATCAATTATTTTCTGCTGCAATCAACCCATGCTAGATGCTGTTCTCTTCTGCGATTAGCAAAGAAAGAAGGATTGCTTTTATCCCCAACAAAAATACCTTGGTTAGATGCTCAAGATAAATGGTATTTAGATTCTCAATCCGCCCGAAAATTGCTAAATCAAATCGTGAATGTAATTGATGAATTTGACACTAATCAATCATTTATATCAACAGGAAATCAGCAAGAAATATCTATTCCTACTAGTAAATCAAATCCCCAGCAAAGGCACAAATGGCAGAAGCTAGGGACAGAAATTAGTTTAAGTTGGCAGGAATTTGAGCGGTTCGATCGCATTTTTGGGGAAGTTTGCCAAGATGATTTACCCCTAGCTCAAGCAAGACTAGGTTTAGTTGCCCTAACTAGGGGAGTTTTACAGGAGATTCTCGAAGAATACCTAGGCTCGATCGCTCCCCCAGAACTCTAAAAATCTCTTAAAGACTTATTAGAAATCTATTAGAAATCTATTAGAAATCTACTAATTTAATCTAATCTTTCCTGATTTTCTCTACTTTTGATATTGCCCAAACTGCCGCTCATAAACTTGATCTTCCTGCTCACTGATAATTTCCAAGTCCGAAAGCGGATAAGCAACACACAGCAATACATAACCATTTTTTTGCAAATCTGGACTAATCCCCATCCCCTCGCTTTGATCCACCTGACCGCCGTTAGTAATTTTAGCCGCACAGGTAGTACAAACCCCGGCATTACAGGAGCTAGGCAAACTCATTCCTGCTTCTTTTTCTGCCACCGCCAAAATGGTCTGATCTGCCGGAACTTGAATTGTTGTAGTCTTCCCCTGATGGGTGATAGTAACGTTATAAATAGTAGTCATTAAATATAAACCTGTAAATCTTAAATCAAAAAATTACCCCCAATATCCTAACAGGTTTGGGGACTGGGAATAATCTGTGAAAGCAGGATAATTAGCTCACTATTTGAAGAGACTGGAAATTTTACCTAGTTCTTCTGGGCAAATACTCGACTCGAAAATCTTGAGAAATATTTCGGAGGAGATTAGCAAAAGCCTCTGCCTCTGGGCGATCTTTGTAGGAGGCAATCCGAATAAGTTGTCCTCTGGGATGTTCCTCTAGGGCTATCTGAATGGTTGCGTCTCTTTGCGTCAAATAATTTCTATTGACAATATCCTGCCGAATACGTCTTAAGGTAGCAAGGTCTCCCGGAATCATAACCACATAGGGGCAAACCTCAGTATCAGTAGGTGTCCTGTTACATAAGCGATCTTGACTAGAACTGGAACCTGCACGGGAGAAAAGTAAATCAGATGTAGCTTGGTCTACAATTCCATTCGCTGGCAGATTATTCGCACGCTGAAACCGAATCACCGCATCTTCAGTTACTGAACCAAAAAAACCTGTAGGGTTGGCTTGAAAAAATCTTTCTCTAGCCAAGGCTTCTTGAATTCTTCGCACTTCACTACCACTATCACCACGCCGAGCAATAGTTATTGGAGCCACCGATGGAAGGGAGAATAGTAAATTAGCTGTAGTTTCATCCACAACTCCAGTAACAGGTAATCTATTAACACGTTGAAACTCACTCACAGCGTTTCTAGTGATTATGCCGAAGAAACCCGTAATGTCTGCGGAGTTAAAAAAACCTAACCTAGTTAAGGCTTCTTGAATTCTTCTGACCTGCTCATTACGATCGTCAATACGGGCAATTATCCTTTGGGCAAAGGCTGGAGCAGAAAATGGCGATAATCCTAAAATACTCAGCCCCGGCGTTAATACAGCGAGGATAGATGCGATCGCTACTACATTTCTAAATTTCATGATCTTAAAGCAACCTCTTCACAAAATATCTAATTAATACCCCGTAGTCCTATTAGATTACCTTAATTCTGTAGTTTCTAAAAGTGAGAGTTGATACACATAACAGTCCTAAATGATTTTAATTGAGTTTAATTATTGTAAACCTAATCACCACAAAACAGCAGGGCAGCAATGGTAGCTAATCCCGTGATCCCCAAGGCGAGGAGGGGATGTTGTCCTTGGCTGACCGCAAAAGAGGTGACAATGCCCGCACCCAAGGCAGCAGTGATAGTTGCAGCAATCCAGTCTTTTTGAGAATTTTTGTTATACATGGTTAAAAACTGTTAGTTATGGAGAAAATTTATAGTGGATTAAAAATACCACTCCAAACTAAAGAAATTAACAAATCAACGGTAGACTGCAACCAATGTTTATATTCAGGCAAGTTTCTTAACAAACACCTGAAAATTAAGCAAAGCCTTTTCCTTCAGTAGTTTGCTGCCAGATTAAAAGTTGCCCTTCATCGGTTCCCGCCGCAATTTCTGTGCCTTGGGGATGCCAAGCTAAACAAGAGATTTCTAGCTTGCCGCCGGGGAGAGATTGCCCTAATTTATGGGCTTTGTTCCAGAGACAAACTTGCCCATCGGCTCCCCCAGAAGCAAGGAGAGTTGTGTGGGGTTGAAACGCTAGATTAGTTACCTTCGCCAGATGTCCTTCCAGCACTCGACCACTCCAGCCCGTCTGTCTACCCGATTCTTTTTCCCAAACAATAATTCCTTCCGCACTGGCGCAGGTAATCAAGGGCGCATCATTTTTTGCCTTGATGGGACTCCAGTCGATCGACCTCACCTTCCCCGGAAAACCCTGCATCACCCACGGATGCTCATTGCCCCATTCCAACACCACCAGCGTTTGGTCAAAATTCCCCGCCGCCAGATATTTACCCTCCGCAGACCACCGGATTGCCTGAGTTGCTGAGGGAATATTCAGGTGATAGGGATCCTCGTCCCAGTCTTGAGCTTGCCAGATTTTCACCCCTTGATAGCCAGCGATCGCAGATGATCAGCCTGCGGATGCCAAGCGACCCCCAGTACCGAAGATTCTTCAAAATTAAGAGTTGTAACTACCTGATCTGCTACCACATCCCACACCTGCACATAGCGACCATTGCTGAAGGCAAGGTTTCTGTTGTCCCGGCTCCAATCTAAATGCTCAATCCAGCGAGGCGACTGGTCTAAATCAATAATTAACTGCTGGTCGCTCATCTGCCATACTCGGAGATGCCCATCCTGCCCCGCCGCCGCTAAGTAAGTACCATCGGGGGAAAAAGCTAGACAATCCAAGGACTGCTCCGTGATCCCCAAAAGCTCGATCGATTCCTGCCGCCGATAAAGGATTAACTCTCCCCCCGCCGTCCCGGTTGCCAAAAAACTCCCATCAGGACTATAGGCAAGGGTAGTGATGTACTCTTGCAAGGTATCTCGCACTAGCAGGGAGCCAAAGGAAGTACGTTGGTGGTGTTTGGCAGACTTCTTCGATTTTTTAGACTTATTAAAGGATTTATCTAGACTAGGCACTGCTTAAATCCCTCTCTGAGTTGGTCTGCTTCAAGATTTCTGCCAATAAAAACTAGTTGACTGACTCTGGCTTCCTCTGGCTGCCACGGTCGATCGCTCTTCCCTTCAAACAACATATGCACTCCTTGAAACACAAAGCGGTGATCTTCTCCGGAAATATTTACAATTCCCTTCATCCGAAATATATCTGCCCCTTGGGTTTGCAGCAGTACATCTAGCCAAGCATTAATTTTTTCGCCATCGATCGCCCCCGCTAAAGTCAGAGCTACAGAGCTGACAGAAGAATCGTGCTCATGGTGATGTTCTGCCAGAAAATCTGGATCAATTTTTAGAGCATTTTCGAGGTCAAAAGCCCGGATTCCCAAGATAGAATCCATTGATAATTCACTATTTTGAGTCCGGTGAATCTTGGCGATCGCATTCATGCCCCGGATTTTTTGTTCTAATTTATCCAACTCTTGGGGCGTAACTAGATCGGTTTTATTTAATAAAATTACATCAGCAAAGGCAATTTGCTCTTGAGCTTCCTCGGCTTCCCAATGCTGAATAATATGTTTAGTATCCACCACTGTGATCACCGCATCTAGAGATACCTGTTCCCGGAGATCATCATCGACAAAAAAAGTCTGGATTACGGGGGCGGGATCAGCGATGCCCGTAGTCTCAATCACCAGATGGTCAAACTTGTTGCGCCGTTTCATCAAATTACCAATGATCCGCAATAGATCACCCCTGACTGTACAGCAAATACAGCCATTATTCATCTCAAAAATTTCTTCATCAGCATCAATAACTAACTGATTATCAATGCCAATTTCTCCAAACTCATTAATAATAACTGCAACTTTCTTGCCGTGTTCGTAGGTAAGAATATGGTTTAGTAGGGTGGTTTTCCCAGCACCCAAATAGCCAGTTAAGACGGTGACCGGAATGGCGGTTGTAACCATAAAAGTGATAGTAAATAGGTTTTGGTAGTTAGCAAAATACTCTTAAAAACTTAGCATTACCTAGGCACTAAAGCGAATTTTTAGGTAATCATCTTCCATTTTTGCCCCCGATGGCTTCAGGGCAGCAAGGGCTTGGGGCAGGACAAGATTGCGGCGATGGTTGCCGATCGTGATATTTAGCTCATCCCCACTCTTACTTAGATCAATTTTATCCTTGGTAATCCCCGGTAAGTACAACTCTAGACTGTAGTTTCCTTCCACTTGCACAACCTTAATTGTCTGCTCTTTGTAATAAACTTGGGTGGGGTCTTCGTCCCTATAGAGGGTTTCTTTTAATCTTTCTAGGGCTGCCAAACCACATAATTCTTCAGCATATAGAGGGACTTCCTTCACAGGTAACGGGCGGAAATTGTCGTGAATTTCTTGGCGATACTGTTGTTGGCTATTTTTCCACTTCTCGAAGAAAGGATCTGTCACCTCTTGGGGAATGATCCGGTTGGCAATGACTAAATCTGTGGCAACATTGTACAAACTCAGGTAGGCGTGGGCGCGGAGAGATTCTTTGATCACCATCTTTTCGGGATTCGTCACTAACCGCACAGAAGTCTGAGTATTATCCGTCAGGACTTTTTCTAGGGCTTCGATCTGTTCATAAAATTCGTAGGGGGCATCCATCACCTCTTTGTCTGGGAGGGAAAATCCGGCGATCGGGCGAAAGATCGGCTCCACCAAGGGACGCAAGGCTACAGAAATTCCTTGAAAAGGCTTATAAAATCGCCGCATATACCAGCCCCCCACTTCCGGCAAGCTCAACAACCGCAGAGCCGTTCCCGTCGGTGCAGAATCAATGATTAAGACATCAAATTCCTGCTCATCGTAGTGGCGCTTCATCCTAACTAGGGCAAAAATTTCATCCATCCCCGGTAAAATTGCCAACTCCTCTGCTTGGATTCCATCCAAACCCCGTGCTTGCAAAACTTGGGTAATGTAGCGCTTCACCGCCCCCCAATTTCCCTCTAGCTCCAGTAGGGCATCAAGCTCTGCGCCCCAGAGATTAGGACGGACTGGCAGGGGATCATGTCCCAGTTCAATATCAAAACTATCGGCAAGGGAGTGGGCAGGATCTGTACTCAGGACGAGGGTTTTGTAGCCCAATTCCGCACAGCGTAAGCCCGTAGCCGCCGCCACTGAGGTTTTCCCCACGCCACCCTTCCCGGTCATTAAAATTACACGCATAGTTAGCGATCGCCCTTATTTGTATAGATTAGTTGTAAAGATTCGTGAAAATTGTTTGCAAAGATTATTCATATATCTTAAAGGATTTTTTCGGCATATTTGAGGGATGAGCTTGAAGATATTTTTTAAAGAGAGTTTCATTTAGTCCTATTCCAGAGCTAAACAGCAAGCCCTAAGAGGCAAAGAATCTAACTAGTGATTTCTTTTGACGGCATTTATATATACATCTGGTATGCTGAGACATTGGAAACCCTAGCAGAAATAGCTAATGATCCAGCACTTCGGCAAAAGCTTCAAGAGATTTACGAAAAAGTAAAGCAGGGAGATATTGCAGGGTTGGATAATGATGACGACTCAGGCTCAATTTTATTAGGATCTGAGAGGCTCTATGACAAGTATGGCGATGGATTTGTCGTTAGCAAAGAAACCAGAGAATTTATCATTGGGATAATTAGAAGGCGCCGAAAGTATGCTCCGAATTCTGATCTGAAGTTAGATGCGATCGAAGGAATTTGTGATATCTAAGCTAATATTTATTAAATTGGAGTAATAGTTATGCAAAATGTCATTAAGTATTTCGGAGTTTTACTTCTTTTGAGTATTGTTCTTGTTTCTTGCGATTATCATAATGATATTGTTCATACTCTGAAATCCTTTAAGGAGAAGCGCAATACCTATGAAACAGTTGTTACTAATATTCAACAATATCGAGATGCTTTAGGGTGTTCTACATCACGTTGTAAACTCAGGATTAAAGATATAAATATCGATAAAGAGTTGCAGTCAAACTTCTTTAGTATAAGAATTGCTTCTTCAAAGCCTCTTATAATCGAGTTCAATGTGACTGAGAGCATCTACGCCTACATATGGTACGCCGAGACAGCAGATTCAGTAGAATATATATTCTCTTACCCACAAGTGGTTGCTAATGAATTGACTCTTAGAAAGCTCGATGAACATTGGTTTTTTGTAAAAAGAGACTGGAATTAGTATTCTTGATTGGAGTCAGTGATACTATCGAAAGGTTGCCACTCAACCTTAGTTTTATTTAGGCATAATCGGAAGTTTTATTTAGGCATAATCGGAGAAATTTTAGTAAAAGTATATTTTAGAAAAAGATGAAAGTATGCCCTGAATTCTGATCTGAAGTTAGATGCGATCGAAGGCATCTGTGCTATTTAAGCTCCTATTTATTAAGTTAGAGTTATTAAATTGGAGTAATAGTTATGCAAAATGTCATTAAGTATTTCGGAGTTTTGCTTATTTTGAGTATTGTTCTTGTTTCTTGCGCTCATCATATTGATGGTTTTCGTACTCTAGACTCCTTTGAGGAAAAGCGCAATTCATATGAAACAGTTGTTACTAATGTCCGCCAATATCGAGATGCTTTAGAGTGTTCTACATCACGTTGTGAACTCGAGATTGAAGATATAAATATCAATAAAGAGTCGCAGTCGAACTTCTCTGGTATAAGAATTATTTCTTCAAAGCCGCTTGTAATCGAGTTTAATGTGACTGAGAGCATCTACGCATACATATGGTACGCCGAGACAGCAGATTCAGTAAAATATATATTTTCTGACCCAGAAGTGGTTGCTGATGAATTGGCTGTGAAAAAGCTCGATGAACATTGGTTTCTTGTAGAAAGAGACTGGAATTAGTAAATTGTTATATTTTTGTCACATTGACGATCGTAAACTTGAGCATCATAGCCATCTTGGGCATCATAACCATAAAGATTACTTTAAAAGTTATTGAGCCATGTTAAACTTTTATACAGTTTTGTGCAAAGTAAAGAAATCTAAAGTAGGTATCGGTTAATGGAACCGCTTTATCAGTATGTTTGGTTAATTCCTGTCCTGCCCTTGGTGGCGGCAATGATTGTCGGCATGGGACTAATTTCGGTTAATCAATACACCAATAGTTTACGACGGGTTAACTCAGTCTTTATTATTTCCTGTTTGGGCATGGCAATGGGCTATGCCTTTGCCTTGTTGTGGAGCCAGATTCATGGTCACGACGCAGTTACCTACACCCTAGAATGGGCGGCGGCGGGAGATTTTCGGCTAATGATGGGCTACACGATCGACCATCTCACCTCCTTGATGCTGGTGATTGTCACCACAGTGGCGTTGCTGGTGATGATCTACACCGATGGCTACATGGCTCACGATCCTAGCTACGTACGCTTCTATGCCTATCTGAGCCTGTTTAGCTTCTCCATGCTGGGGCTGGTCATGAGTCCCAACATCGTCCAGATTTATATTTTCTGGGAATTGGTAGGGGTCTGTTCTTACCTGCTGATTGGTTTCTGGTACGATCGCAAACCCGCCGCCGATGCCTGCCAAAAAGCCTTTGTGGTGAACCGAGTCGGTGACTTTGGGTTACTGCTGGGCATTCTTGGCTTGTACTGGACAACCCAGAGCTTTGATTTTGAGATCATGGGGCATCGCTTAGTAGATTTAGTCGGCAGTGGCGAAGTCAGTGGCTGGTTAGCAGCCTTGTTTGCCATTCTCGTCTTCCTTGGACCTGTAGCCAAATCTGCCCAATTCCCTCTCCATGTGTGGCTCCCTGATGCCATGGAAGGACCTACCCCAATTTCCGCCCTGATCCATGCGGCGACCATGGTGGCGGCGGGAGTATTCTTGATTGCCCGGATGTATCCCGTATTTGCCCCGATCCCCACAGTGATGAATGTGATCGCTTGGACGGGAGCTTTTACTGCTTTTCTGGGAGCCTCGATCGCCATCACTCAGAACGACATTAAAAAAGGCTTAGCCTACTCCACCATCTCCCAACTGGGCTACATGGTTATGGCGATGGGCATTGGCGCTTACAGTGCCGGACTTTTCCACCTGATGACCCACGCCTACTTCAAAGCCATGATGTTCCTTGGCTCCGGCTCCGTCATTCACGGCATGGAACACGTGGTCGGGCATAACCCAGTTTTGGCTCAGGATATGCGCCTCATGGGGGGCTTACGGAAGCACATGCCCATCACCGCTTCTACCTTTTTTATCGGCACTTTAGCCATCTGCGGGATTCCTCCCTTTGCTGGTTTTTGGTCAAAGGACGAAATTCTGGGGCTTGCCTTTGCTGCCAATCCGGCTCTGTGGGTTATCGGCTGGATGACGGCGGGGATCACCGCTTTTTATATGTTCCGCATGTATTTTTCTACCTTTGAGGGAGATTTCCGGGGCAATGACGGCAATATTAAACAACAACTCCTCGCTGCTGTGGGTATGACTAATCCTACGCCGAACTTCGGGCCCGGAGCCATGAATGTCAAGGAACTAGAAAGTGAAGACCACGGCGATCACCATCATGCCGAATTTCCCCACGAGTCTCCCTTGACCATGACTCTGCCCCTGATGATTCTGGCGGTTCCCTCTGCCCTCGTTGGGTTGGTGGGAATGCCCTTCAACAACTACTTTGCGGAGTTTATCTATCCCGCCGGTGAAATTGTGGAACACCATGAGGAATTTAACCTCCAAGAATTTCTGATCATGGGCGGTAACTCCGTGGGGATTGCCTTAATTGGGATCACCCTTGCTTCTTTGTTCTACCTATCCCGGAAAATTGATGCGGGGGCGATCGCTAACCAAATCAAACCTCTATACAATTTTTCCCTCAACAAGTGGTACTTTGACGACATTTACCAAAGTGTATTTGTGATTGGTCTGCGCCGCATTGCTCGCCAAGTCATGGAAGTTGATTATCGAGTCGTCGATGGCTTAGTAAATCTCACAGGATTTTTTACGCTTCTGTCTGGAGAAACCCTCAAGTACTTTGAGAGCGGTCGAGTCCAGTTCTACGCCTTGATTATTTTTGGAGCCGTGTTGGGCTTGGTAGTAGTCTCGGGGATCAGCTAGGGTTTAGCGAGAACTTAGGTAGGGGCGCAAGGCTTTGCGCCCTACAATCAAAATTTTCAGACATCCTCTAGAATCAGCCTAGCTAGGCAACCAAAACTAGACCACAAGCCAAATCATAAACGTTAAAAAAAACCGGGTTTCTTGCTAAAGTTTCCACATGGACTCTAAAGTTTTACCAAAGAGGCTCGGTTTTCCCTTTGCAGCCAATTTTGCCTTGATTTAACTATTTCATCTCTAGCAATCACCTTAATTTCAACTAATCAAAATTGCGATCGCAATACTAAGACTCATGGATAGTAACTTTCCTTGGCTAACAGTCATCATCCTCTTTCCCATCATTGCCGCTCTTTTTATTCCCCTCATTCCCGATAAAGACGGCAGAACTGTCCGGTGGTACTCTCTGATCGTCGGGCTAATTGACTTTTCCTTGATTATCTACACTTTTGGCAGCTTCTACGATTTTAATAACCCCGACCTGCAACTGGTGGAAAGCTACTCTTGGGTATCGCAAATTGACCTGAGATGGTCGGTGGGGGTAGATGGTTTATCCATGCCCCTAGTCCTGCTCACAGGATTCATTACCACCCTCGCTGTCCTTGCTTCCTGGCCTGTCACCTTCAAGCCCAAGCTCTTTTATTTCTTGCTGCTGGCGATGTACGGAGCGCAGATTGCCGTATTTACCGTGCAGGATTTGCTGCTCTTCTTCCTAGTGTGGGAACTGGAATTAATCCCCGTCTATTTACTCCTGTCCATCTGGGGGGGCAAAAAGCGCCTTTATGCTGCCACGAAATTTATTCTCTACACAGCAGGCGGTTCCCTCTTCATCCTCGTTGCGGCTCTAGCCATGGCTTTTTATGGAGATACCGTTACCTTTGATATGCGGGCGTTGGCAAATAAAGATTACGCCGATAACTTTGAGCTACTCCTCTACGGAGCGTTCCTGATTGCCTACGCCGTTAAGCTGCCGATCTTTCCCCTGCACACATGGCTGCCGGATGCCCACGGAGAAGCTACGGCTCCGGTACATATGCTCCTAGCGGGGATTCTCCTAAAAATGGGAGGTTATGCCCTAGTGCGGATGAATGCAGGGATGCTGCCCGATGCCCATGCGGTTTTTGCGCCGATTCTCGTGATCTTGGGGGTGGTCAATATTGTTTATGCGGCCCTTACTTCCTTTGCCCAGCGCAACCTGAAGCGCAAAATTGCCTACTCTTCCATTTCCCACATGGGGTTTGTCCTAATTGGCTTGGGTTCCTTTACAGAACTGGGTTTAAGTGGGGCAGTGTTGCAGATGGTTTCCCATGGTTTGATCGGGGCGAGTTTGTTCTTCTTGGTGGGGGCAACCTACGATCGCACCCATACCCTGATGCTGGATGAAATGGGGGGAGTCGGGCAAAAGATGCGGAAAATCTTTGCCATGTTTACCGCCTGCTCCATGGCTTCCTTGGCTTTACCGGGGATGAGTGGGTTTGTGGCAGAGTTAATGGTGTTTGTGGGCTTTACCACCAGTGATGCCTACGATACCAATTTTAAGATTGTGATTGTCTTCCTCATGGCTGTGGGGGTAATTCTCACGCCGATTTACTTGCTCTCTATGCTCCGGGAAATCTTCTACGGCGGAGAAAATAAAGAGTTGGTTGCCCACGAAGCCCTGATTGATGCCGAACCAAGGGAAGTATTTATCATCGCTTGCCTCCTTGTTCCCATCATCGGTATTGGCTTATATCCCAAGCTCCTAACGGGGATCTACGACTCCACCACCACCCAACTCACCGCCCGGCTCCGCAATGCTGTCCCTTCCCTCACAGAGCCAGCAATTGCCCTAGATATCCCCGCAAACTTACAACCAAGTTTACAAAAAATGGCGGGAATCCCAGCCCCCACTCTCCTCGACTAGATGTGAGTTCGGTTTAAGTAAAAGCCTTCAATCCTAAGCCTAGAGACATTCCCTGAGTGCTTGCCCTGAGCAGTTCGACTGGCTCACTGTAAGACCTGTCGTAGGGAAGTTGAAGGGAACAGTTCTGCTATAAATGAAGATAAGCGATCGAAGATTTGTGGCGGGGTTTTGGCTTCGACTCCGCTCAGCCATCGATCTACTCTGTTCAGCCTTGGGATATAAGCCAATACCAATATCGATAATAGTTACATTTTTCGTAAAATTG
The DNA here is from genome assembly GCA_012031635.1 of Coleofasciculaceae cyanobacterium SM2_1_6. Taxonomy (GTDB): domain Bacteria; phylum Cyanobacteriota; class Cyanobacteriia; order Cyanobacteriales; family JAAUUE01; genus JAAUUE01. The sequence continues at coordinate 12,594 of JAAUUE010000048.1, forward strand.
GGATCAGAGTTATTTCTTATCCCGAACTGACGTTGGTTTACCAGAATCAAATTTGCTGTAATTCCCAAAACTATACTAATAAACTTCCCTGTACCTCCCCTTACATTCTTTACCTCCCTGTACTTCTTTCCTGATCTACCTCCCCAACAACCGATAGCGCACACTCTCAGCAATTTTCTGTCCTAGATATTCTGGGATCAAACTTTCGTTTGGCCCCAATAAATACAAAATTAGCCTTGTTCTGCCCCGCCACACTAATAGATTGGCATTAACTACTAATAAATCTTCTTGCCAAATAGCATACATAACTTTATAAAACAACCCGGGCTGGTTATCTGCTTCGACCAACAGGGCTGGGAGATGAAACACCGGGTCTACATAAAATTCGGTTTCCACCTGCTCTAATCCCGCATCGAGATTAAATTCCACCGCTAACATTTCTTCAACTTCAAACTTTCCTGCCAAGGCTTCCCGCACCGCCCGACAGACATTTTCTGCGGTCTTATCTGTTAGGGGCTTGCTACCACGGGAGACCACCAACTTGATAAATACCAACATCGGCGGTGTAATTTGTCCGTAGAGACTCAAGCTATGAATAGTTAAACCATAGGCTGCCAATACCCCAAAAATATCACTCAGCAAGAAGGACTGATTCCGATAGGCAAAATGCAATGTACTCTTGCTACCTTCTTGTTTCAGCTCAATTACTGCCCGTTTCGTTTGATAGAGACGGTAGGCTAGTCTGAGGTTTTGGAGTTGAATTTCGCTACTGACAAATTGTTCATAGAACTGGGGGAACGATCGATTGAAGCGCTTTAGGAGTTCTAGTGTTGATGGTTTTAAGCCCGCTGTCATAGTTGTCATAATTATCCAGTGAGACCTGCTTTCATATCTAGAAACCCATTCCTTGAGATATAACCTAGAGCAATGCCATACAAGCAGGCAAGAATAAAATGCGGAAATTTTAGTTAAATTTTATACAAATTTCCTGATAACTCTAGTTTAGCTAAAATTATAGTTAACGTAGTTATCCTAGATGGAGTTGAGCATCTAGATTATGACCTCTGGTTTTCACTAGAGGGAAATGGTGAAAGATATTATCTTTACGGTAAGTAGACAACCCTAATGTTAAATTGTGTCAGGTTGAGACGCAGCTTGATCATTTAGTTAAATTTAGATTTAGATATTTTTATCTAAAGGTTTTAATCTAAATTTCTATATTTAGTTTTTATGGCTATTTTGAGGCAGATACATCCATCTAGCGATCCTACTAAATCCCTTGCTAATCCCTTGCTAAATTTAGATTGCTTCTAGTAGATAATTTTACCCGCCGCAGGCGAGGGAAGTTATTTAGAATCTTTATGTAGCATTCCTAAATGACTTTACCCGCCGCAGGCGGATGGAATAACCTGCCAGAGTCAATCTAATTTAGAAAATGATTTAGGATCACTATATAAACGTAATGATAATAGAGAAACTTCAATTCGATATTCCGCATTGATGGCGAGTTGTTGATTTTGAGCTACAATACCCATGCAGAGCTATTCTCTCAGTACAGCCTCCTGTGGTCTGGCTCAGGAAAGTTGCCTGATAGTTAGATAGTTAGATAGTTAGCACGAAGTTTTTAGTAACCATACCCCATGGCTTTTTGGAAAAGTTTATTTAGTACCTCAGATACAATTGCCTCCCCCCGCACTTATGATGGGGAAGTTGGGGTATCCGGTGGTCAAGCCCGGATATTTTTTAGTACCGATCGAGAAATCGACCTCTACGAACTGGAGGAACTCTGTGATGCGGTCGGTTGGTCACGCCGTCCCCTCCGTAAGGTCAAAAAAGCAATTCAATATAGTTTTCTAGTGACAACTATGTGGCAGCAACGGGGCAGTTCTCGCCGCTTAATTGGTTTTGCCCGGGCGACTTCTGACCATGCCTTTAATGCCACGATCTGGGATGTGGTGGTACATCCAGAGTTTCAAAGTCAGGGGCTAGGGAAAGCGATGATGAAATACATGCTCAAGAAACTCCGCAGTGAAGATATTAGTAATATCACTCTTTTGCGGATCCCCATGTGGTGGATTTTTATCAAAGAATGGGCTTTTTAGCAGACCCAGAGGGCATTAAGGGGATGTTTTGGTATCCCGATTAATTCCCTAACTAAATTCCTGATTATTCCTGATTAGATCCTGATTAGATAATTAATTAATCCTAGAAATAAGCTAGAGAAACAAGCTGGAGTAGGTGTTCATGGCAGTGGCAATTAATATAGAAGACAGCAATCAAAATCATCAATATCCTCAAGATCAGCAAAAAGATCTTGAGCCTAACTCGATCGATCCAGTTAATCAAATTAGTTCAGCTAATCTAGTCGATCCCATTAATCTAATTGATCCGGTCAATCCAGTCACCAATCCAGTCACCAATCCAGTCAAGGCGGTTTCCCGGGCGGTTCCCAAGGAATATCTAGACCCACCGGGGGGATTCAATCCTAATGTGATGTTGTTTCTGGGGTCGATCGCCATTCTCGTGACTTCTACCTGTGGCTATTGGCTCTGGGATTGGCGGAGTTGGTGTTGTTTTTGGCTCAATGTGTTGGCTCTCCATATTGCCGGGACAGTGATTCATGATGCCTCCCACAATTCTGCCCATCGCAATAAAATTATTAATGCCATTCTCGGTCACGGTAGTGCTTTGATGCTGAGTTTTGCCTTTCCAGTATTTACGCGAGTCCATCTGCAACACCACGCCCACGTGAATGACCCCAAAAACGACCCCGATCACTTTGTGTCTACGGCGGGTCCTCTGCTGCTCATTGCTCCCCGATTTTTCTATCATGAAGTGTTTTTTTTCCAGCGTCGCCTGTGGCGGAATTGGGAACTATTAGAATGGTTTCTAAGTAGATTGGTGGTGGTGGCGATCGTCTATGCTTCGTTTCAGTACAACTTTTTTCCTTTTGTAGTTAACTACTGGTTTTCTCCGGCGTTGGTAGTCGGCATCACCCTCGGCTTATTTTTTGATTACTTCCCCCACCGTCCCCACCACGAACAAGGGCGCTGGGAAAATGCCAGAGTTTACCCCAACCGCCTGCTCAATCTCCTGATCTTGGGACAGAACTATCACCTCGTCCATCACCTCTGGCCCTCAGTGCCTTGGTATCACTACCAAAACACCTACTACACGATGAAACCCCTCTTGGAGGCAAAAGGCTGTAAGCAAACCCTAGGAATTTTCCAAGGCAGGGATTTTTGGCAGTTCCTCTATGATGTATTTATCGGTATCCATTGGCAGCGTAAATCAGATTCTGTTTCAGTCAGCCTAGAGACATTCCCTGAGCCTAAAGACGTTCCCTGAGCGGACTTGTACTGAGCGGAGCCGAAGTAGTCGAAGGGAAAGTTTCCGCTATAAATTAAGACAAGTGATCAAAGATTTGGGGTTTTGGGGCGGGGTTTTGGCTTCGACTCCGCTCAGCCAGCGATAAGGGTTATGGTTTTCGGAAAATGGTAGCTGGGGTATTTTTTATCCTGAACTGACGTTAGGTAGCGATCGCTTGATGCAGGTCATCGGGAGATAGGTAGGGATGGATTACGTTGCCATCTTTGAAGTAGGCGATCCGGTTGGTGAGCTTGGCAACATCCGGCTCGTGGGTGACAAGAATGACGGTAATCCCACTCTGGTTCAGGTCAGTAAAAATTTGCATCACCTCTTCCGTAGTCCGAGAATCCAAGGCTCCCGTGGGTTCATCCGCCAGCAGTAACACTGGACGATTGACAATGGCTCTGGCGATCGCCACCCGTTGTTGTTGTCCTCCAGAAAGCTGATTAGGACGATTTGCCATCCGGTTCCCCAAACCGACTTTGGTTAAAGCCTCCGCCGCTCGCTCTTCCCTTTCCTTCCCCGTTACTCCCGCATAAACCATCGGCAGCATCACATTTTCGATCGCACTCAGTTGAGGCAATAGATGAAACTGTTGAAATACAAAACCAATTTTCAAGTTCCGAATATCCGCCAATTCATCATCACCTAGGGTTGCCACTTCTAGCTGGTCAAGATAATAATTTCCTGAAGTTGGTCGATCGAGACAACCAATAATATTCATCATGGTCGATTTCCCAGACCCAGAAGTTCCCATGATTGAGCAGTATTCACCTTCTTGGATAGTTAAATTCACCCCCTTCAAAACCTGAACTTCGGTATCAGCCATGCCGTAGGTTTTAGTAATATCTTCCAACTGAATAACCACCGGCGTAGTTAACTTTTGATCTAATGAATGCAGGGCAGAATTTTCCATAAAAATAAATTAATTTTTAATAACTTCTCTAATAACTTCCCAACAATTTCTAGCAATATTCAAATAATCACAAGGATTAGGCAAAATAAGGTTTCATCTACGATGAATAATCAAGGAGGGCGTTGCCCTGCTGTCCACTATAAATAATCAAGGAGGGCGTTGCCCACTGTACTCTATAAATAATCAAGGTGGGCGTTGCCCACTGTACTCTGTACCTTCTTTACCTCCCTGTACCTTCTTTACCTCCTCTACCTCCTTCCCCTAGGCAATACTCCCCCGCTTCCGACTCTCTTTATACGAAACTCCCACATTTTTAATCCCTGCTTTAATCATTTGTTGTTCCAAAAGACTGAAGAAACGGGAGCGATCGCTACCTCGTACCACCGCCTGATTATGAGCCTCTGCCAACGCCACTGGATAGCCATAGCCTTTTTGCACCTGAGCAATCACTAAACTGAGCGATCGACCAAGCAACTCTTGATCCAAAGCCACCCATTCCGGCATCTCGATTCTAGCAATTTCTGAGCCTACGTGCAGATAGCAAAAATACACCCGATGCTGACCATAGCTATCTAAAATTTTAGTAGAACTCCGCCACAAAGGACTACGCTGCCCCGGCTCCAAAACACTGCCCCAGAGGTTACTATCCCGCAGAGGATCAAAGATTTGACAGGGCAATTTCTGCACCTTCTCCGCACAATTCACCACACAATTATGAGTAGGAAAAGTACAGGCTGGTAGTCTTAAAAAGTTCAAACTTTCACTACTCCGGGAAGAACTAATATAACCAATCAAGGGAATTTTTGCTGCTGCCAATTGATCCCATGCGGCTAAGATCGGCTGAATAATCGTATCCCGTGCTTCTGGAGGTAAGGATTCTAAAAACCAATAAATTAACGAACCATCCACTAAAGCTAATAACGGGGCAGCAGATTTTCTTAATAATAAATTTTGAATTTCTAGGGATAATTCCACCAGCATGACAGTTTCCGAAACTGTACGCCGATACCCCATCCATTCTTCAGTTTTGATGCCCCACTGTTGGGAAATATATAAATCTTCTTGGCGATAAAATACTTCAGGAATACTATCTAAAATTGGGTGTAAACTTTGCCCATAATGCAAAACTATCCGACCCACATTAATTAAATAACAATAGGCAATTTCGTGATGGCTGGGGGAAATTTGCGAGCCATCGGTGGCGACTATAGTATGGCTTGGGGGCGGTGGATCAATATCAACCCTAGTATCCAAGGATTCCACTGGCGTAGCCACAGCAAAGGTGAGGCGATCGCGCCATTCTTCTTGGATGGCAATAAAATCATCGGTTTCTGGCTGAATCTCAATTAATAAATTCCTTGCTCGCTCCAACCGCAACCGACTAGTAGTTGCCTCAGATTTTAAGTGTTGACTAATTCCCGGTAATTGTCTAGCTAGTTGCGAAAGATCAAGCATTGTTTCATTCCTTATCGAGTGTCTTTTTAGGCTCCGGGAACCAATTTGATGCCCAATAAATTTATTTTAATCGTCTTTTAATCATCCATAGCGATCCTAAATCATTTTCTAAATTAGATTGCTTCTGGGAGGTGATTTCACCCGCCGCAGGTGGGTGAAATCATTTAGGACTACTATAGGGGGATGTTTTAAGGCTGACTAAGTTGCGATCGCAGGAACTGACACCATTGGCTGGCGAGGGGAACTTCAGTGAAGGGAATTTTAATTACTGGGGATGGTTCAGAGAAAATGAATTCCAGATAAATATCCTTGCCTCGATCGGGCAATTTTTCTAAATCAATGTCTAAATCAACGGTTTGACTATCTACTAAAAGATTAATTTGTTGCACTTGTTCTAGGGAGAAAGTTTGCAGATCAATTATGGCTTTTCTGCTGGGCTTTCCCCACGTCAGGAGTTTGTCCTTCTGCCCCAAAACAGCATAGATATCGTACTTGGCTCGATCGAATCCCGCCGCCCAGTGGCGATAATTTTCTACTTGATCGTATTCTTTTTTCCCCAGCCAAGCTAACCAAATAAAAGCGATCAAGAGTGGCAGCCAGA
>JAAUUE010000431.1 GCA_012031635.1 Coleofasciculaceae cyanobacterium SM2_1_6
GAGCGATGTCGGAGTGTAATGAAACAGAAAGAGTTAGTCAAGGGATTAAGTAAATTTCATTGGTGGGGTAGTACTACTATGTCTGATTAGTCGGATATGCCTCATTAATCGGATTTGATATAATCTACTATTTTGTGCTGAAATTGCTAGAACTTCTGAATCTTTTATACCCTCAAACCCGGCTGAATTGGCAGACTGAAAATCAATAGCTGGCTGTCTACGTATAGTTCCAGCTACAATGGCATGTTTAAGATCAGCATCAGCTTGGAAGCGAATTTTAGTCATTATCCTTGTTTCTGGGCTTGGGCAGCTTGTAATTTTTGGTAGAGAAGTGGATTTTTTTGCCTAAAAGATGTTTGTAATTCATGGAAATCAGCTTCACCCTGAGCTAAATACGCATCAATTATTTCTCGGTTAGCAAGATAGAACGTAATCGCTCCATAGACCTGCTCAAGGGAAAGTGAAGGAAAATTTTGAGCAATGGCTTCAGGTGATTCTCCGTTTAGAAAAGAATAAACAATTGAATCGAGGGAAATGCGGGTTCCAGCGATCGAGTATCCTTCATCTCGTTTCTCAATGTATTGTTTTATGGGCGTGAGTATCAGTGTCATAGAACTTATAGAATTCTTTATTTAAACGATAGTTGATTGCAAAACTTCTAGCATGGTATTTGCTGCGGCAAAGGCATCATAAGGAGACCAAATAGGATAAGATTGCCCGGTTTGAATCAGAGCAGTTTCCTGTTGAGCCAGATCGGAAATTAAGATTTGGGCAATGTAGAGCTTATTAGCTCGATTTAGTCCTTGCAAGGTATTGAGTAATTCTGGTGAAACCATCTTTGATGCTCCAGCTAATTAAATTTTTCTTAAGGATAAACTAACCTTGCCTCCTTCGTCTTGTTTCTTAATTTACTGTTTTGTGGGCGTGAGTATCAGTGTCAAGGAACTAACACTCGGAAGTAGAGAATATAGGCGATCGCTACTGAAAATAAATCAAGAGTTGTGGGCGATCGCATATTTATTAGTCTAGAAAATATCATTGACATAACAAAACACCTTAAAAGATCTGCTACATTTCCCTTGATCGTTCTACAAGATCGGTAATCTCATTCGGTAAACATCAGGAGGCATCGTCATGGAAGCAAAATTTTGGTATGAATCTTGGGAAATTGGCGGCAGTAAAACCAGTTTCCACCGTCTTGATATACACCCTTATGTCCAAAAATACGCTAGTCCCGATCGTCTTAAGGGTAAAAATGTCTTTGTGCCTTTAGCAGGAAAAACTAATGATCTGACTTGGCTCCGTAGCCATGCTGATTATGTTATCGGCGTAGAATTAGTCGAACAGCCCATTCATGAATTTTTCACCGAAAATAAACTACCCTATAAAATCATGGGCAGGGACGATTTGAAACAGAGAAGATGACCTTTCTCAATCGCAACTTGTTCGATTTAACGGTACAGGAAGTTGGTCAGGTCGATTTTGTTTACGATCGGGCTTCTCTTATTGCTTTCCCGAATGCGATGCGGATGAATTATCTCAAAAAGATGCACGAACTATGCCCGATCGGTTCCCAAACCCTGTTAATTACCCTAGAATACGAACCTAATCTGGGCAGTCCCCCCTTTAGCATTACCCCCAAAGATGTAGAAGTGTATTATGGTGAACACTATGAGATTAACCATGTGGAGCAACCGAATTTGCCGGAACATCGAATGAAAATCAAACTAAATCTGGATTTCTTGAAAGAACATTGCTTTATCCTGACAAAACGTCGTCATTAGTCCCCTAATTGCTGTGGGCGTAAGCTTGCGCCTGTATAGCGAACCCCGATGCGCCGCTCCATCCCCACACCATGCACCCCGGAGAATTGGTTGAGTTTCTGGTAGAGAAAAACCTGTTGACGGCCACCGCCCTAAAAAATGCACCTACTCCAGAAGAAATCTAATTCAGCAAATGATTTAGGATCGCCATATCCTAGAATAAACATAGTGTAAAGAAATATTAAGAATATGGCGCAAAGAGTGATAGTAGTGGGGGCGGGGATTGGTGGATTGACTACGGGGGCTTTGTTGGCTCGGCGGGGCTATGAAGTATTGATGGCAGATCAGGCGATCGTTCCCGGTGGCTGTGCGTCTACCTTCCAACGGCGGGGCTTTACCTTTGATGTGGGGGCTACCCAAGTCGCTGGATTAGAACCAGGAGGCATCCATCACCGCATCTTTCAAGAGCTAGAAGTAGCCCAACCCGCCGCTACTCCCTGCGACCCCGCCTGTGCCGTATTTCTACCCGGAGAATCTCAGCCTATTAACGTCTGGCGAGATCTAGACAAATGGCAGCAAGAACAGCGATCGCAATTTCCCGGTAGCGAAACTTTTTGGCAACTAATTCACACCCTTTTCCAAGCTAGTTGGCAATTCCAAGCCCGTGATCCCGTCCTGCCCCCCCGTAGCCTCTGGGATCTGGGACAACTCATCCAAGCCCTCCGCCCCGATACCCTAGTCACCGTCCCTTTTACCCTGATGACTGTGGGGGATGCCCTACGTTTGTGTGGTTGCGATCGAGACCAGCGCCTGCGGACTTTTTTGGATTTGCAACTCAAGCTCTATTCCCAAGTCAACGCCGAAGAAACCGCCCTCCTTTATGCTGCCACCGCTTTGAGTGTTTCCCAGTCCCCCCAAGGACTATTTCACCTTTTGGGTAGTATGCAAGTCTTGAGCGATCGCCTCGTCACGGGTCTAGAAAAGTACGGCGGTAAATTGCTGATGCGCCACAGGATCATCAAGATTGAAACTAAGGATGGTCAAGCTACTGGAGTCTGGCTAGAAAATCAAAAAACTGGGGAAACTTGGCGAGAAGCCGCCGATCATGTGGTGGCAAACGTCACCGTCCAGAATCTTGTCCAGCTTTTGGAGCAGCCACCCTCTGGCTATCAACAACGGGTCACCAACCTGCCCCCCGCCTCTGGCGCTTTTGTGGTCTATCTTGGGGTTGAGCAAGCTGCCATTCCCCCCGGTTGTCCACCCCATTTGCAATTTTTCTACGATGGTCAGGGTGTCATTGGCGAAAATAACTCCCTGTTTGTCTCTGTCAGTCATCCCGGTGATGGGCGCGCCCCAGAGGGAAAAGCAACAATTATTGCTTCTTCTTTTGTGAATCCGACCCCGTGGTGGCAAGGGGATCAGGCGAGTTATCAAGCTAGCATGAAGGCAAAAGTATACCAAGGAAGCGGATCGAGCAATCTT
>JAAUUE010000432.1 GCA_012031635.1 Coleofasciculaceae cyanobacterium SM2_1_6
CCCATCGGGTAATTAGTGAGCCTGTAGGATTAGGAATTTGCGCCCCATACATTTGCCGCAGCACTGCCATCCCTTGAGATACAATTTCGCCATCGGCAAACCTTCAATTTTTTTCTCCATATTCCCCCGCATTAAACCCTAATAAAACAGGCTGTTGAGTGTAGCGATAAATATTAAACCATTCTGCCCATTCACCCCCCTTACCGACATAACCTAATAAATGAGTTTCCCGATCCCAAAATACCTCTGGAAACTGTAAATAAACTTTATTTAAAACTCCCATCCCTAAGCGATCGATCGCCCTAATTTTTCTTGGGGGTAACGGTGGCGAAAACTCCACTACTCCCTTTTTTAAGACACCTAAAGGCAGAGTGATAATTACTTTTTCTGAGAAAAAATCTCCTTGATTAGTCGTCACAATTACCCCTTGATCACTATAGGTAATTTTCTGCACAACTTGATTGAGCCGAAGATCTAAACCCGGCATCAACAAATCCACTATTTGTCCATAACCCTTGGGAAATAGCACATCTCCCCCCGCCATCTCCTCGCTATCATCCCAATAATAAAGAGACAAATTAGCAATATCCGCCGCATATTCGTGTTCAATGGTGGTATTGAGGGCGTAGTTTAATTCCTGTAATTGTTGGGTCGAGAAGGGTCGATCGAGCTGATTAATTATTTGCTCAATTGCCGATTTCAGAGAAATATCTTCTTGACCTTGTTGTTCTCTCTGCCCTCTCAAATTTCCTGCCTGCTCCAGAATATTTTCTAATCTCTGGTCGATGGCTTCCTGCTCTCGATCGCTCAGAAATTTACCACGGCTATAGACTTCAATCCAGTCATAATCAGTTTTTAAGGTATGAATATTTCCTGTTTGGGCTAACTGGTAGATGGGATTATTTTTTATGCCATGAATCCATGAAGCTCCCAAATCAAGGGGTAATTTATTCAGGGATCGATCGGTATAAACCCGCCCGCCAACTCTCGATCGACCCTCTAAACTATATTCTTAATACCTTGGGAATTAAGCTCTCTAGCTGCGGCTAAACCAGATATTCCTGCCCCAATAATCATAACTTGAGCCTGACTTCCTCCCAGAGGTGCTTGAGGTGTTGGGGATTTTGAGAGTGGCGGCATTTCTTGAGTTTTATTTTGAGCTTTATTTTGAGTTGCGTTATTAGTACAAGCAAGGAAACTGCTACTAGCTACTAAAGATAAAAAGCGGCAAAATTGCCGTCTTTTATACAAGTTAAGCATAAAAATCAATATCCCCAAAATAATTGAGCAATTTCATCCTAAATTTTTCAGTCAAAGGTGATCAGAAAATTTAATAAGAAGTTTAGAAATTGGCTAGATCTAAGATAAATTCCGGTAAGACATGTTCTCCCGATAGCTGCGTAGGTAACTGGACAATTTCTACCCCTTGCTGGGGACGATAAATTTCTACCTGCTGCCCTTGAGGATTGATCAACCAGCCCAACTGTAAACCACTAGCCAGATATTCCTGCATCTTCTCCTGTAGCTGGGGCAAAGCATCAGTGCGAGAGCGCAATTCAATCACAAAATTCGGGCAGATCGGTGGAAACTTTTCCTGCGCTTCCGGGGTAAGAGATGCCCAGATATCCTTGGCAACCCAAGCCACATCCGGCGATCGCTTCCCGCCCCTTGGCAAATGAAATATAGTCGAAGAACTAAAAACATGCCCTAGTTGAGTCCGCCGATTCCACAAATTCAAATCTGTAATTAGATCAGCTTCTCTTTTGCCACTAATTCCACCAATAGGAGACATAATTACTAACTCTCCCTTAATAGTGAGTTCAATGCGCCAATCTTGATTATCTTGACATAATTGATAAAATTGATCATCACTAAAATCTATATTTTTGAAATCTAAAATAATTTGTTTAGTAACTTGTTCGGCTGTCAGCATAGGTTCTTAACCTCAAGTTTTTAGTCTTTAATTTGAAAGCTCCAAATCTATCTAATTCAAATTACTAATTCAGATTACAAAATAATTGAAGATTTCCAATCTTTGGTGGTGTCCAGAGTTGTGACTAGGGATTGTTCTTTGGGGGTAAAGGGTTCTAGTTGTTGTTGGGGGAGTAGATCCGCCGTGGCATCGGCAACATCCCCGACTCGATGATTGAGGCGATCGACCAACACCTCCAAGGGGGCAGTGCAATGGTAGATATGCAGGGGAATATTTTGCTCCTGAGCCGCAGCAATCACTGGAGCCCGGAGAGCTTGGCGATCGAACTTAGCATCTAGAACTAGCGTGAAGCCTTGCTTCGCCAAAAGTAAACCCAATTCCAAGAGGCGATCGTAGGTTTTTTTTGTCATTTCTGGAGTATATAAATCCGCTCCACCTTTTTGATCTAAAGGCACTCCCCCTAGGTGTTTGCGTACTGCATCAGAACGGAGGTGAATTGCTTGATCAGTTTTGGCAATGTAGCGACCAACGGTACTTTTTCCAGAACCAGATAAACCCGCCATGAGGATAATTTTGCCAACGGCAGGAACTTGGGTATATTTCCAAGCCAAGTAATAGTAATTAGCAGCAACTTTGGCAGCTTGCTCCTGATCGGCGGCGGGAATATTCGGATCATCCAAGAGGAAAGAAGTCACCTTGGCTCGGACGTAGGCTTGGCGACTGAGATACAAAGGCAATAGTTGTAAACCTTCCCAATCTCCAGTTTGTTCTACATAGGTATTCAGGAAAATATTCCCTAAATCAGCGTGCGATCGAGCATCCAAATCCATCACCGCAAAGGCAATATCATACATGACATCTACAAACCGAAACGGCTCATTAAACTCAATACAATCAAACAGGAGAACCTGATCTTTCCAGAAAGCAATATTCCTTAAATGCAGATCTCCGTGACATTCTTTAATCCATTTTTGGGCAATTCTTTGCTCAAATAAATCCATCCGAGTGGCAAAGAAATGATCCGTATAGGCTTGGGTTTCTTTGAATTGACTGGCAGTTTGTGCCCTGCCGATATAACCTGCCGTTTGTTGATAGTTTTCATCAAAAGCCTGCCGGACATTTTCCACCTTGCCAAAGGAGAGAATATAATCATTAGTCGCTGCTGTTTGGTGGAATTTTGCTACGATTTTTCCCAATTCGGCAATTAATTCTGGGGTGAGTTTGCCTGTTCAAATAAACTAATAAAGGAATCTTCTTCAAAAAATTGGTTGCATTTTCAGCACATACTCTACGGGATTGCTGTCCTCG
>JAAUUE010000433.1 GCA_012031635.1 Coleofasciculaceae cyanobacterium SM2_1_6
CCTTGTTTTTCCACGCCAGATATAGCTTTCCAAGATTTCCTTGACCTGGTACCAGCCCCTCGGTTCGGCTCCGCTCAACCGACCACAATTCCTCTCACTAGGTTGGTGGTTGGGGAAACAACGCAAGGGCAAACTTAGGGTTAAAACAATTGGCAAGGACAAACCTTTCTGCCACCTGATGCACCTCCGTACAAACTTCCCACTCCTCCCACAGAGACTTCTGCCCCGGCGAGGCTCGTTGCTTCTTCGGCTTTGGGATCATCCCCGCCAATAACTTACTCCCCCAGTGGCTCTTGCCTTCTGGCTTCGGCTTTGGTCTATACCTCTTGCAAAACTTCCGATACGCCGCCGCACAAATTTCTAGCGTTGCCCCCAGCGCCAAAAAAGCCGGATGCCATTGAGTGATCCCGTCCTGTGTCAAACGGTCATAGATGCCATAATTGCTAAAATCATAGAAAAATCCCTGCTGGATTCCTGCCGCCTTGGGGTTGGCATGGATATACCGCAGAGTATTCAGCGCCCTCTTGTGGTCATCCGCCGGAAACCCCGTACTGTAGTAACGCTTTTCCCAAAAATGTCCTGTCCGGTGCAGCATCCGGTTAAAACACATGGCAGTGTACCAATTCAGCCAGTGCATAATCTTCGGTAAATCTTCCGGCGCTTGGGGTTCGAGCAGGTAATGAACATGATTGCTCATAATGCACAGCCCATAAAGCTTAAACTCAAACTTTTTCTGGCACTTTTGCAGAGCATAAATAAAAACCTCTCGACACTCTAACCGAGTCAAACGAAACTCCCGGTTATTGCAGCGAGTCGTCACATGGTAAGCATAACCAGCCTGAAGTTGACGGGGTAAGCGAGGCATAGATAACAAAATAATTTCTAAACTTATGCCAAGATTGTAAAAAAATGCTGCTAACTATGACCGAAACTCAGAAACTATGGCAACCTCTTGCCCAACAGTTAGTTATTCCCCACGATGAAGTTAGTTATGAAAAACTGGTCGCATGGCTCGATAATCTCATCGATGAAGTTGGGGAAAATGAACAACACCCCTTAGCCTCCTTGATGGATATTATTGGTGTTTTAATTGAATATTATGAAAACAAACATATTTCTGAACTCGAAGGATAAAAAATTATTTTGTTGCGAATAAATTTTCTGGTAAAGGTTCTAACATGAGAGAAATCGCCTCCTTGAGATGATCGATCGCTTCTTCTCGACATAAATCTGGAGGAGCGATCGCTAAACTTTGGTAGCTACTTTCTGGGAATCTAAATATTCTTGATATTTGGCAGCATCACCACCGAAAGAATCAACAGAAACCTTAGCTCTATGAGCTTTTCTTGACCATTGCTCATGTTCTGGAAGCGGCTCGTATTTGCAGTAGGCGATCGCAAATATTCCGTATTCAGCTTCAGGGTCATCGGTTTCATAAGCAACGACCCTTGTTACTTCCCATCCATTGTCCCTAAACATATCTACTTGATCAGGTACAGATTCAGTTAACCTGTAACCGGGTTCGGGTAATGCTTTAGGGGAATAATCATGGTGTTCTGCAATATGCCAACAGGCATTTTTTCTATTCCAAGGGTGAGCTACGAAGTAGAAACCATCCCATTCATCACAATTATTTAGCTCCTTAAATTTCTCGAACTCACCATCTTCCGGTCTAAAACTAATTAATTTACCCTTAGTTGCCATAATTTAATCCTCAGTTTCGGTTTCTTGATAAGGTTTTGGGAACTCAGTATCACCCTCAAAAACACAATCATATTTGAGTAATTCCCCTTAGGTAGGCTCAACTTTTTTTAACTCCCATCCATACTTCTTAGCCATTTTCTTGCAGTCCCCGATACTGGCAGCAGCATGTCTAGACTCATCTTTATCAGCATCATAGCGGGGTTTAGCCATTGAGATCGGACTCCTTGTTTAACTCTGGACAAGTTGCCGAGTAGTGTTTCCTCATCCCATTCTAAGATAGCTCGAATTATCATTATCCTTTTCTCAAAATCAATATAATTAACTAAGGGTAAAACTTGGAGTTAGAACAATTGGTTACAAGTTTACCTCCAAAGAAATTGGGTTGGAGTTCAAGATACAATTATCAAATAAAAACAGTAGAAAAGATGCTGAAAGAATTTAACGTAGTTATTGAAAAAGACTCAGATGGTTACTTTGTAGCTTCCATACCTAACTTAAAAGGGTGTCATACCCAAGCAAAATCTCTAGATGTCTTGATGGAACGTATTCAAGAAGCAGCAATGCTTTGTTTAGAATTTGAAGATGGCAATAGTAACCCCCTAGAATTTGTAGGGATTCAGAAAATTGCGATAAAAGTATGAGTAGGCTTCCTAGTTTAACAGGGAGTGAAGTGATCAAAGCTTTACAAAAGATCGGTTTTTCTGTTGCTAGAGTGAAGGGTAGTCACCATATCCTTTTGCACCCCGATGGCAGGAGCACTGTCATTCCTGTTCATGCTGGTGAAAATATTGGAGTGGGCTTACTGTCACAGATCCTCCGAGACTGCCAGTTAACTAAAGACCAATTTAGGAGCTTGCTTTAGGAATAACCAGCCACTAATCTAGTTATCACCCATGATGAAACTAGTCATCAAAGTTGGCTCTTAGGCTAAACTCAGGTTAAATTTAGATAGAAGCTACAAACTAAAAATTATAAATTCAAATTATTTTGAGCTAACTGACGGCTTGGCTTGATTGCTGACTCTGAATGCTCTGATAGAGAACTTGAAAAATATGAACTCAGATCTGCAAATTCTTGATGATGCGTCAACTTGGCAACAGGGACAGGTAGTAGAAGTAACCATTGATAACCTCAGCGATCGAGGAGATGGGGTCGGCAGATACCAAGGTAGAGCGGTGTTTGTGCCAGATACAGTGACGGGCGATCGAGTCCAGATTCGTCTAATAAAAGTCAAACGAGATTATGCCCACGGCAAGGTAGTGGAACTATTGGAGCCTTCCCCCCATCGAGTCCGTCCCAGTTGCATTGTGGCAGATAAATGTGGGGGTTGCCAGTGGCAGCACATCGACTATTTCTACCAACTGGCAGCGAAACAATCTCAGGTAAGGGAAGCCCTCGCCCGAATTGGGGGTCTTCCAGAGCTAGACATTCTGCCGACCCTCGGTACGACTGCCTTGGGTTATCGCAACAAATCTACTTACCCCCTGAAGCGATCGACCACCGGGCAAGTACAGGCGGGTTACTACCAAAAAAG
>JAAUUE010000434.1 GCA_012031635.1 Coleofasciculaceae cyanobacterium SM2_1_6
AATAATAGGAATTTGTGGGTTTAATATTTTGAGATTTAATCCAGCAAAATCTATAGTTTCCTTAATATCTAGACTAGGTTGAGTAGTTGTTTGAATAACTTGCTTATTATCCTTATCTAGTTGATAAACTGCTTTGGCTGTCTGGGGAAGAGATGGACTATTGGGAGCAAGATTGATCAGCGTATCTAGGGAATTAATTCCCTGTTGGCGAAGAAAAGGAACTAGGGTGAAATCTCTGGTATTTGAGCTACTCGCATTGATTAAACCAATCTTGCCTTGATTTTGGAGAATAAAAACTTGTTCTTTAGGAGTAGCCAGTAAGGTGGCTTGAAATAACTGTTTTTGCCAGTACCAATTAGGAATCAGGATCATGGCGATCGCTCCTAGACCCATCAACCACCAGTACCGATGAATTTTGGGAAATAACCAAATTAAAATGATGATTCCATAAACTAGCAACATTTGTCCTAGGGAAATACTGCCGATGGCGATCGAGTTGCCGGGGACATTGCTAAAAAACTCTACTAACTTGATTAGCGTCCAGATTGGTAGGTTCAAGGCATAGGCGATCGAACTCCCGGCGATCGGGTAAATTACTGCGGCTACTGCACTGGCCATACCTCCTAAACTAATTACAGTAACTAGAGGTGTGCTTAAAATATTGACAAAAATACTGTAGGTACTAAAAACGCTAAAAACGTGAAGTAATAAAGGTAAAGTCCAGAGGGAGGCAGCGAGGGGAACCGCCACAAGGGAGGAGATCAAAGTAGGGAGCCAATCTAATCTTTTGGTAATTGGTTCCACCGTAGTCACTAAGCCTAAAGTTGCCAAAAAACTTAGTTGAAAGCCCAAATCCCAGATCCATAAAGGATTTGTAACTAATAATAGAGTCGCCGCCAGCAGCAAACTGCCCAAGGGCTTAGTTTTTCTGTCTAGCAAAATTCCTAAAAGTACCCCAAACCCCATGATCCCGGCTCTGGCTACCGAGGGCTGCCATCCTGCAAGGCTGATAAAGATCAAGATTCCTAACAGCCCAGCCATAAATTGAATTTTGCCAGCATATTTTTTAGTTAGAAATAGCAACACGCCCAACAGGAGGGAAACATGAAACCCCGAAGCTGCCAAAACATGGGCGAGTCCTGTTTCCACAAATTGATCCTTGATCTCGTAGGGTAAATCCACCGCCCTACTGCCCAAAACCATGGAGCTAAGCAATTCTCCGGCGGGACTGCCTAACCAAAAAACCTGCGATCGAGCAATCTTCTGCCGAATCTGCCACCAACCCCACGGCGGTGAATCACTAAATTCTCGACTAGTCAGGCTAACAAACTTGCCACTAAAACCTGCAAAACTCCCCTGTCTTGCCAAGAAAGCCCGAAAGTCAAAACCCCGAGGATTCGCTGCTGCCTTGGGCTGATAAAGGTTTCCGCTAACTTTCACCACATCACCGGGATAAATTCCCGTAGCTTGCAATAGAGGCACTGTTACATAAAGTCTGCCCGTAACTTCCGTAGTTTCTTCTGGCTTGATCTGGAGTTGTTGAGCTGCTAGCCAAAATCTTGCCCTATGGCTCCGGGTAAGCATGGGGGTATCTTCCACCACACCTTGCACTGTCACCGGATTATTTTGAGGTGTTGGGGTAGATGGTGAGGTTTGTTCAATGGGAAGATTAATAAATTGGCTAATATCGTTGATGGCAGGAATAGGCTGGCGATACCAGATATGCACGATCGCCAAGGCAGCTATGAATCCAGCAATTAACCAACTCCGAGGACTAGGGGCAGTTCTAACAATTCTCGGAATAGCGATCGCCGTCCCTATCCCCAAACCTACCACTGCCAAGACTAAGGAAACCAGAGGAATCAACTCCTGCCAACTAAACTGGAGGCTCATATCCCCCCGGCTGGGCAAAGGGGCGATCGCCGTAGCTAGCAACCCCAGAATATAAGCCAAACACCACAGCACCCCTTCAAAGCTACCCATACCAATGTTTTTGTGCAGATTTTAAACAAAGCTGCTTAGCAAAGACAAAAATGTAGATAGCCGCCTAAGTCTTTGGATTTGTCTTACTCTCCCTAGCGCAATTACCTACTTGCCTCTGCTAACTCAGCTAATTTATCCAGATTTTTACTCTCAATATTTTTCAGCAAAGGAAATCCCAATTCTTCCCTTTGCTGGACATACAATAGAGCTACTTGTCTAGCTAATTGTCTAATTCTACCAATATAGCGAGTCCTTTCTGTTACTGAGATCACACCCCTTGCATCCAATAAATTAAAAGTATGGGAACACTTCAGTACATAATCTAGGCTTGGTAAGACTAGCTTTCTGGTGATCAATTGCCTGGATTCCTGCTCGTACAGATCGAATAGATTAAATAGCAACTCTGGGTTAGAAGCCTCAAAATTATAAGTACACTGCTCAATTTCTCCCTGAAAATGCACATCTCCGTAGGTAACGCTATCATTCCACTGGATTTTTACCAGAGCATCCACATTTTGGAGATACATCACCAACCGCTCCAAGCCATAGGTAATCTCGATCGACACCGGACGACAATCAATTCCGCCACACTGCTGAAAATAGGTAAACTGTGTCACCTCCATGCCATCCAGCCATACTTCCCAACCCGTACCCCAAGCCCCCACCGCCGCATCTTCCCAATTATCTTCCACAAACCGGACATCATGCTCCTCCGGCTGAATCCCTAAAGCTCTCAGGGAATCTAAATATATATCTTGAATATTATCTGGAGAAGGCTTAATTAAAACTTGGTACTGATAATAGTGCTGAAATCGATTGGGATTCTCGCCATAACGCCCATCTCCCGGACGGCGACACGGCTCCACATAAGCCACCGACCACGGCTCTGGCCCCAAAGCCCGTAAAAAAGTATGGGGATTTTTCGTTCCCGCTCCCTTTTCCACATCATAAGGCTGGGCAATCAAACAACCTCGATCGCCCCAAAAACTATGCAAAGCCAAAATCACCTGCTGAAAACTCATCACCATAAAAAATTTTCCTCATCAAAAATACTTTCTCATTATCCATCAACATCTGAACAGGACAGAATTAATGATAAAACCCTTAAAATCAACTTAATTAAAATTATTTTCAAAAAACTTTTTTTATCTGAAAGCCATTTCTCTGCGAGGGTTTCAGGCTTCGGCTTAAAATATTATCCAAAAACTATCCAAAGGGGTTGACAAGCCGAATGCAGTTT
>JAAUUE010000049.1 GCA_012031635.1 Coleofasciculaceae cyanobacterium SM2_1_6
GGCTATAAATTTGTTGCCAAGCAAAGGAAACGTTTTTTCATACCTAGCAGACCAGTTTTTGCAGTGAAGCCGATGATTCTGTGGGTGCGGGGATTGAGCCAGATGCGATCGACCTTGCCAATTTCTTCCATGGTCTGGCGATCGAGTACCAGCTTGCCGATGAGTTGGCTTTGTTTGATCAAGTCTAATTGGATAGTCATTAAGTTATACTCCGTTACTGATTGTTTAATGATTGCTGGATGATTGCTGGATGATTGTTGATCGTTAAATAATAGTTCTGTTATTTTTATACCCGTCTCATTTCAATATTACGCTTACTTCCAAATTCACTCACGTTCGGTCTAAGTTCGGTCTAGGTTCGGTTTGAACTTGTTTTCAAATCTTGCCGGGTTTATATAGCGATCCTAAATAATTTTCTAAATTAGATTGCTTCTAGTAGGTGATTTCACCCACCGCAGGCGGGTGAAATCATTTAGGACTGCTATAGTTGTCCACAGAAGCCATTTCCCCTACACTCTCTCAATAATTGTCTCAAAAATCACCTAAAAGATTAGCTCAAGAAATATCTCGAAAATTACTATGGATTCACCTCTCTATTCCCTCGGAGTTGCCCCCAATGCTTGGGCTGTAAATGCAGAGTTAGCTGATCTTACCCGTCCTCCAGAGCCATCTCGGACTGTAATTCTAGCCACAGAAACTAAGAATCTCCGCTTAGATCTTACCAAGTCTGCCTTGATTGTCATTGATATGCAAAATGATTTTTGTCACGCCGATGGTTGGTTGGCGCATATTGGGGTTGATGTTAGCCCTACTTGGCAAGCGATCGCTCCCCTGCAATCCCTCTTACCCATCTGCCGAGCCGCCGCCATCCCGATCATCTGGCTCAACTGGGGCAACCGTCCAGACTTGCTGAATATCAGCGCCGGACTCCGCCACGTCTACAACTCCACAGGCACAGGTGTGGGCTTGGGGGATCCTCTACCCAAAAATAATGCCCCAGTCCTGACCAAAGATAGTTGGGCAGCCCAGGTTATTGATGAGCTAGAGCAGCAACCAGAAGATATCAAGGTGGATAAGTATCGCATGAGCGGATTTTGGGACACACCCCTCGATAGTATTCTCAAAAACTTGGGAAAGACCACCCTGTTTTTTGCAGGAGTCAATGTCGATCAGTGTGTGCTGGCGACTCTTATGGATGCCAATTTTCTCGGCTATGACTGCATTTTGGTCAAGGATTGCGCTGCTACCACTTCCCCCGATTATTGCTGGGAAGCAACTTTGTATAATGTCAAGCAATGTTTTGGGTTTGTTAGTGATACAAAAAGTATGCTAGAGGCGATCGAGGTGTAATCTAAAGTTCAGCCACAACTCAGGTATCTGGAACAAATCCTATGGTTAACGAAACTCAGTGCGTCATTCCCGTGATTCAATCTCCCCAGGACTATCAAGTATTTCGCATCAGTCCTGAAGATACCAATCGGTTGGCGATCGTCTTTGAACCCAATAATGCCAATATGTCCTTGACCTTTTGTGTGGAAATCTTTGATGTCGGCGGCAAAACACCTCCCAATCGGCATCAATTAGCTGTAGAAATGTTTTTTGTCCTCAAGGGAGAAGGCTTGGCTACCTGTGATGGCAAAACTGTCCCTATCAAAGCGGGAGATAGTTTACTAGTGCCGCCAACGGGGATTCATGTGATTGAAAACGTGGGCAAGGATCGACTCTACGCCCTCTGTATCATGATCCCCAATGAAGATTTTGCGGAACTCATCAAGAGCGGAATTCCTGAAAGTTTTGATGCGGAAGATCTAGCAGTTTTAGGGAGGTTGGATACCCTCGTTTCCCATTAATATTATTAACATTTTCTAGTGATCTCTGCCCAGATAAACTAATTATTATGGAAGGAGTTTCTTTGTCTGTGGCAAGTAGAAGAATAAACTATCGTAGTCCTCAGTGGTTTCACCCGCCGGAGGCGAGCCAGATTATCTACTACAACAGTCCTAAATGATTTCACCTAGCAAAACGGGTAGAATAACCTACCAAAAGCAATCTAATTTAGCAAGGGATTTAGGATTGCTGTAGTCAAAAAATAAAATTGCAATTGAACATTACATCCCTAGATAACTATGAACGGTTCTCGATCGATCCCACTCATTGCCTCCCTCCTTTGTTTAATGCTGGCTGGTTGCCAAACCCCGGAGGAGATCGCCCAAGAAAAACTTGCCAAAGAGCAGAAAGCCAAAGCAGAAGAAGCAGCTCTCGCTGAGAAAAAAGCTCTGGAGGAACTAGAATCCCAGAGTGATAAGTTTGCAGCGATCGCTCCACCAGTGAACGAAGTGGCAGAACCCTACGTCAAGGGCAAAGTTATTTTTGTGTATAAACGGGCTGGGAATAAGAGTGAATTTTTACCGGCCGATCGGGCAGATTTGGGCGAATTGTATGCTAAATCCGTTGCTGAAGTGGGTACAGTGGTGCAGGTGAATTGTTTTAATATCCGGCAAGGAGAGTATATCCGAGAAAAAACCCAAGAAAAAATTCCAGCTTTTATTGTCCGGTGTGAAGTTGATCTGATTGATAATACGATCCCAACGGTGATTGCCCGCAAGGAGTTTATCAATGATAAGCTGCCAGATACCACAACAATTAAACCGGGAGACACAAGAATTGTTGCTATTTCCCCCTACAAGGAAATTAGAGATTTTATTCGTAACCTGCCCCGACAATAAATTCTAGAGAGAGAAATTCTGGAGAGAAATCCTGCAACTTTTTGATCTTGTGTCGTTCTTACAATCTAAGGCAAAAAAACAAGGTAAAAAAACAAGGTAAAAAAACAAGGCAAAAAATTTAATCTGAAGTTTCTCAAGTTCCCAAGATTTGCCTCATAATTTTCTCTGAATCCATCGCAGTCGTAAATGATTTCACCCGCCGCCGGCGAGTGGAATAACCTACCAACCGTCATTTAATTCAGCAAATGATTTAGGATTGCTATATTTCTATAATCTCTAATCCCTAGCATGAAAAAATTTATTTTATTAGCTCTAGTTACCCTTGCTTTAACTCTAGGCTGGGGGTGGCGAGGAATTGCTCAAACAAATCTGCCCTTGGATATCCCCTCTAATCCCCGGAGAATTGTGACCCAATCGATGCAAGTGCAGGTGGCAGTGAGGCTAATTTATGAGCAGATGCCAGAGATCCCTTTGGAAAATCAATACTTAAATACTCGGACTGGGCAAGTTAATCCTGAAGATAATCTGATTAGCCGCTTGCTACGCTATCACCTAGTTACCAAGAATCGTCCCCCTAGTCTCCGCTTTGATTGGAAGATGACGATCGCTGACTATCTCGAGGCAAATGAACCGATGGTTGAAGACCGCTATCCGGGGACAGACATTTTGCAACCAAACCCCATGCGCCCCGATCGAGCAGCCATCGCCCGCCTCACGCCCGCCCAGCGTAATCAGCTTGTCAACCTGTTGGTAGCTGCCTACACCCCAGTAGCCATTGTCCCTGCCCGGATTATTTTTCCTACTCCGGCAACTCCTGTCCCCACTCCCCAGCCTAGCCCGCCTCTCGATCGAATCCCCCTGCCCCAACCCGGTGATGCTCAATTTTTGCGCTTGTGATGGATTATGATGGGTTTTGCTGGCTCTCATGGGTTGTCATGAATTGCGATCGAAATCAAGAATTCAATCAAGAATTTAATTATTTAGACAAGATTTCCATCGATTTTCTAAGTAAGCCAATAAATACGGCGGGGATTTCGAGGTGAGGTAAGATACCTGTGGAGGCGATCGACCAGAATTTCTTAACTACTCCCGGATTTGTTCCCGCCAATCTCCGCCCTAAATTAATATCCGTAAATTGAGCCTCTTCCCCCCAAAATATCACCGTCGGTGTTTGCAGTTGCCGGAGATACAAGCTCAAGTCAAAATACAAATCTCCCCGTAAAAAAGCCAAAGCCGCAAACTTCCCATTGGGTTTTTGGGCAGAATTTAGGTAAGCAGCAATAATTTCTGGGGAAAGTCGGTCTGGATTCTGAAACAAGAAACTCCGCAGAAAATTTCCTACCGCCAGTTCATTTTCCGCCCCCAGCCCATAGAGCAGATCATCAACTAGGGGCAGACTAATTAAGCCCTTGGGTAATCTCCTGCCAGCATCCTGACCAAAATCAGCAAAACCCGATGGACAAACTAAAAATAATCTCTGACATAGTTCTGGATGCTGAATAGCTAACCGGACAGCGATCGCCCCAGTCAAAGAAGAAGCAATAATATTTATCGGTAATTCAGGACAAGTTTGATGAATAAATTCGGTAATTGTCGTTAGGTAATCTTCGATTTGGTAGTCTCGCTGGGGGCGATCGGAGTCTCTCCAACCAATCAGATCCGGGGCTAAAATTCGATATTCTGTTGCCAAAGCTGGATAAACCTTTGACCATTCATAGGCAGAAGCTCCGCCTCCAAAGTTGTGCAAAAATAGCATAGTTGGCAGGCTATTAACTTCTCCCCAAAAAGCTTGATCTTGGGTATAGTAAGCCATTTTTCCCAGATGGGTATTGACTGTTTTTTGGATAAATCCGGGGGGATGAAATTGCAGCATACTAACCCTGTTATTTAATCTTTAATCAACTCAATACTAACCTGTGATCTAAGTCATCTAAGTTATCTATAGCGATCCTGAATCATTTTCTAAATTAGATTGCTTCTGGGAGGTGATTCCACCCGCCGCCGGCGGGTAAAATCATTTAGGACTGCTATAAGTTATCTAACTAACCTGTCACCTGAGTTAATTGATTAAGCTGCTCCCCTTCCACGGCATAGGCAGCCCCAAAACCAAGGACAAACCTGCCACTCTTGGGGGTAAGCTGAAAGATGCGAAAATCTGGCAGACTCCGCAACATTTCAATAATTTCTCCAAATCTTGCTTGGAATCCATCAACAATTTTTATCCATTTTTCTGTGTCTCGATCGAGGAGTTTTGCTTCACAATCAAAAGTCAACCGCCGTCGCGCAAAAATTTGTTTAGCATGGGCTTCATCTTCAATGAACAACACACTAACTAGAGAATTTTCGTAAAGATTTTTGGTATGAGTAGACAGCCCACTCACAAAGATATAAATATTTTTTGTTTCATCAATAATGCAAGGAGTGTAACTAGCATTGGGAACTCCTTGGGCATTCACCGTACTAATGATCGTACTTTTGAACTGGTCAATAAAAGTAGAGTACTCAGCTTGAGCTTTTTCCAGGGGACTCATGAGTCTAGGGGTAAATATTTGGGTAAATCTTTAGGCAAACCTGTCGGTAATCTTCGGTAATCTTAGGTAGTCTTTGGATAAAAACAAAATCAATTGCTGTATCTTTCTTCAGCCCAAGGTTCCCCACGGGTATGATAGCCATTCCGTTCCCAGAAGCCCAACTTTTCTTCAGCAAGAAACTCCAGCCCATTAATCCATTTGGCACTTTTCCATGCGTAGAGATGGGGAACTACCAAGCGGAGGGGTGCACCGTGATCCGGGGGCAGGGGTTCGCCAAAGAGGGTGTGGGCAAAGAAATTTTCTGCCCGCAGGAAGTCTTCGAGGGCAATGTTAGTAGTGTAGCCACCGTAGCAGTGTTCCATAATGTGGGCAGCTTTGGGATCAATCTCCACCAACTGCATCAAGTCTAGGACTTTCACTCCCCCCCACTGGGCATCAAGGCGAGACCACCGGGTCACACAGTGAAAATCGGCGGTAAATTCATGCTGGGGCAGACTCATGATATCTTCCCACGTAAATATCTTTTCCTGAGCTAATCCCCATACCCGCAGTTGCCAGGTGGCTCGATCGATCTGGGGCGTGTCTCCATAGGTTAAGACCGGAAAACCCTTGGTGAGGTACTGTCCGGGAGGAGTACGATCGCTATTTTCGGGGGTAGGTTTTTGAAAAAATTTACCAATCATTTATTAAGTGTTTAGCTATAACTTAGCCCCAAAATCTCTTGGCTAGGGCAATGAGCTTCCCTCTGGACTTTACCTAGGTCTACGGCTTCTTGGAGTTCCGTTAAGGCTTTAATATCCTGAGACTGATAAGCATTGCAGGTAATAACTTGCAGCATTAGACCTTCGGAGGCAACACTCAAGCACCCTGTCTGGAGAGCTGATTTGACTAAATTTTTAATCATGGTCGTAGTGGTTAGATGTCCTTGATGAATCGGTATTACTACCGATGGATTTATTTTTACGCAAATACTTAATTAAGTCAATGATTCTTCTCCGTAGATCTATTAATTTTTTCGATCGCTAAACAACTCAAAAAAAGCGCCCCGCCTAGAAACTACATCTTGACGGAGCTATTTGTCCTAAACCAATTTATAAAATTAATCTCCGGGGGAGACAACCAGAGAGCAGACCATAGATATATTACTAAAGGCTACTCTGGAAGATTGGGCAGCTTCACTTTTTGAGCCAAGCCGAGGGTTTGTAAAAGCTGGATTGTCATCCAAGTCAAGTCAATTTCCCACCAAGCCAGACCATGGCGAGCAGAGTATTGGAAAGCATGGTGGTTGTTGTGCCAGCCTTCGCCGTAGGTCAGCAGGGCAACCCACCAGCAATTTCTAGATTTATCGTTCGATTCATGGGTCCGGTAGCCAAAGCGATGGGTAGCGCTGTTGACAAACCAAGTGCAATGAAAAACCACGACTAGACGCACAAAAATACCCCAAACCACGTAGGACCAGCCACCGATCGCAAACAAAACTAGCCCAAAGGCAATTTGAATTGGCACAAAGTAATTTTGGCAAAACTGATAAAACTTATCATCACTAATATCTTTGGTAAACCGGGGGAGTTGCTCCTCCGCCGGAATTTCATGGAGCATCCACCCCATGTGGCTCCACCAGAAACCCTGATTAGAATCGTGGGGGTCGAGGCTTTGATCAGAGTGGGCATGGTGTTGACGGTGTAGCCCCACCCATGTAATTACTCCCCCCTGACAAGTCAAGGCTCCGCAAAAAACAAGAAAATATTCTAGCCACTTAGGAGTCTGAAAACTACGGTGACTAATTAACCGATGCCAACCAAGGGTAATCCCTAAGCCGCCAGTGATCCAGTGGAGGATGAGTAGGAGGGCAACTCCATCCCACCGAAAGTTTCCGGGCAGGAGGGCGAATAAGGCTCCTACATGAATTAAGCCAAAATAAGTAATATTTACCCAGTTCAGGGGATATTTAGCTGATGTTGCAATTGTCATTGAATAACCTATGATCAAATTTGGTATTTTTTGCCTATGGTCTTGTCGAGCTTATTGGAAAAACTTCTTTACTTCTTCATTTTAGACATTTTAGACGAGGGGCTGCGAGATTGAGCTTTATAAAGCTTAACAAATCATCTATAAAGTACAAGCAAAAGTATACGCAAAAAGTCCAATTTAAGGAGCAAATTTAAGGTAAAAACTATGTCGAGTATGAGTTCCGAGTTAGTCCAAGCTGCCGTTCAAGCCCTGCAACCTATTTTTTCTGGAATTGATCAAACAGTCAAGAGTAATTTAGCCAAAGTCCTCACCGCTTTTCGGGAGCAACGGGTGGGAGTCCAACATTTTGCTGGGGCGAGTGGCTATGGCTACAGCGATACGGGGCGGGAAACCCTCGATCGAGTCTTTGCCCAAATTGTCGGGGCGGAGGCAGCCATCGTCCGATCGCAGATTGTTTCGGGAACCCATGCCATTACCTGTGCTTTGTTTGGGGTGTTGCGTCCGGGGGATGAGATGCTGTCGGTGATGGGGCAGTCCACGATACCCTCGAAGAAGTAGTCGGCTTGCGGGAACAGGGACAGGGATCCCTGATGGAATTTGGTATTTCCTACCGGGAAGTGCCTATGACTAGTGACGGGAAACCAGACTGGGCAAGGATTGCCACGGCGGTGAGCAGCAAAACTAAGATGGCGTACATTCAGCGATCGTGTGGCTATGCGTGGCGGCGGACGTTGACCATTGAAGAGGTAGGCAGAATTGTCCAATTAATTAAGCAGCAAAATCCCAAGGTAATTTGTTTTGTAGATAACTGCTACGGGGAATTTAGTGAGGTGCAGGAGCCGACCCAAGTAGGGGTAGACCTGATGGCGGGGTCTTTGATCAAAGCTCCGGGGGGGACGATTATTACCACCGGGGGTTACGTGGCTGGCAGGGCAGATTTGGTGGAGCAGGCGGCTTGTCGGTTGACGGCTCCGGGGCTGGGGAGCTTTCTGGGGGCTGGGTTTGAGTTACGGCTACTATTTCAAGGCTTATTTTTGGCTCCGCAAATGGCGGGGGAAGCAATTAAGGGTTCCCATTTAATTAGTTATGTGTTTGATCAATTGGGCTATCCGGTGACTCCACCGCCAACTACCCCCAGAGGGGACTCGATCGTGGCGATTAAACTCGGCTCCCCAGAAAAAATGATTGCCTTTTGTAGTGCCATGCAAAAACAATCTCCCGTGGGAGCATACCTAGAACCAATTCCGGGGGAAATGTATGGCTACAAAGATGAAATTATCATGGCAGGGGGGACTTTCATTCAAGGCAGCACCTCGGAGCTTTCGGCGGATGGTCCCATCCGTGAACCTTACATTGTCTACTCCCAAGGGGGAACCCACTGGACACACATGGCGATCGCCTTGGAGAGCATTATCGATCGAGTCGGCTCTGCTTAACTGGAACTTGGGAAAAGTTGCTAGTTTAATTTATGATTTCGTCTCCAAATGTACGTGGGTTAATAATCCAATGGAGACTCCCGTTAATTTAGCGATGGCGGATAAAATCGTAGATATCAATATATTTTGGCGGGATGCTTCCAGGAATTGTCGTAGTGCATCCCGCCCATGGCAAGCTGTTGGAATCGGGGGGGATTTTTGGCGTAGAGGTCGATCGCCCGATCGAGAGCCGAATTTAAGCCCGGTTGGTCTGGCTCAAAGAACATAAACCCGTTCCGCTTCTCCGGGGGATGATTTGGATCGTAATCATAATCAAAAATCGTATTCAGCAAACCCCCCACACCCCGCACCACTGGCACTGTGCCGTAGCGTAGCCCGATTACCTGCGTGAGTCCACAGGGTTCGTAGTTACTGGGAACCACAATTATATCTGCTCCGGCATAGATCAGGTGGGACAACTCCTCATTAAAACCCAGTTCCAGATGAGCATCGGGATTATTGTTGGTATTGATTTTCTCCCGCCAGAACCAATCGTTGATCCCCCTCTCCGTTGCTGAACCCAAGAGGACAAACTGCCCGCCCCTTGCCAAGGTGTGGTACAGGGCATGGTGGACGAGGTGGACTCCCTTTTGGTCATCCAGCCTGCCGATATAGCAAACTAGGGGCTGGTCTGCCTGTTCACCCTGAGCCGAGCCGGAGTGCCGGAGCCACAGACGTTCCCGGAGAGCTTTTTTGTTTTTGGCTTTCTCAGCAAAAGTTGCCGCAGTGTAGTGGTGGGGAATGAATCGATCGCTCTCTGGGTTCCACACATCAAAATCTATGCCATTGAGAATCCCCCCAAACTTGTCTTGATGAATTTCTAGGGTATGCCCCAAACCACAGCTAATGCCTGTAAATCTGGCTTCCCAAGCATGGTGAGGTGACACCGTATTCACAAAATTTGAGTAGACAATGCCCCCCTTCATGAAGTTGATGGCAAAGGGATTAAAGTTATCCCGGAGGCGATCGTAATTGTAGTAGTAGACCTCATTATTTAAGCCAGTGCCTCGTAATACTTCCATGCCCCCGATGCCCTGATGCTTGAAGTTGTGGATGGTGTAACAAACTCGCTGATTTGCCATGCCATAAAATTTATACATTTCGTAGAGCATGACTGGGATCAAACCTGTTTGCCAATCGTGACAATGGATCACATCCGGGCGCTTATTGGATTGCAACAAAAACTCTAGAGCTGCCTTACTAAAAAAAGCAAACCGGAGATTGTCATCATTACCACCGTAGTAGTAGCCTCGGTTAAAGAAATTCTCGATCGAGTGGGGTTGAATAAAGAAACACAGCCGTCCATGCACCCAGCCACAAAACACGGAACAATGAATTGCCCCTCCATCCCAAGGCACGGATAATTCTTTGTAGGCATCGTGGAGTCCCCAGATTTGGTCGTAGCGCATACAGTCGTACATGGGCAGAATCAGCTCTACCGTATGCCCCTGGTTTTCTAGTTCTCTACTCAACCCATAAACCACATCCCCCAAACCACCAGCCTTGATAACTGGGGCGCACTCCGAAGCAATTTGCACAATGTACATAAATATTTCTTTGCCTAAAACTTGATCTGATATTGATTTGAATACTTATTTGAATATTTAGAAGTTTAGATTTAGAGAATAGTAGTTGTGACTTTAATCGTCAGAACCTTATTACTTCAATATAAACTCCTCGATCGCCGCCACGACCCCATCTTCTTCCACACCGGGAGCCACCCATTGAGCTACAGCTTTGACTGCTGCGGGAGCCTCCCCCATGGCAACCCCAATTCCGGCATACTCAATCATTTCTAAATCATTAAAATTATCCCCGATCGCCATTACTTCTTCAGCACTGATGCCCAAAACTTCCCTTGCGAGATAATCCACCGCAATTCCTTTATTCACCAAAGGATGAGCCATTTCAAAAAAAGTCGCCACAGATTTAGTCAAATAAAGTTCATCAGGGCGGTACAATTGCCGAACTTTCAAGAGTAACTCATCAAGCAACTGGGTATCTTCGCTCAGAGCCAGAATTTTGGTGGGTGCTTGGTCTAGCAATTTTCGCAGGTCTCCCACAGGGTTGGCAGGAATGTTCGATCGCCTTGCATACTCCTGGGTATCTCCCACTATTTGCCGGACATAAAGCTGGTCATTGATGTAGAAGTGGATGGAAACCCGTGATTTCAGATCTCCTTGCTCCAAATAATCTAGCAGTTCACCAGCGAGGGGAATCGGTACTGGTCGATGGCGATGGAGTTCATTGGTAGCGGGGTCTTGAATCCAAGCTCCTTGGTAGGCAATTAAGGGCAGATTACCGCCAATATCTTGATAAAAACGTGCTGCTGATTGATACATCCGACCAGTGGCGATCGTGACCGGAATTCCTTTAGCTTGGACTGCTTTGATGGCAGCGAGAACTCCGGGGCGGACTTGATTAGACTCGCCGGCGATCGTTCCGTCAATATCGAGAACTAGTAATTTAATCTCACTCATAGGGTTGGTAAGTTGGGAAGAATTAGGGAAACCAGAAATTCAGAAATTTCAGAGAAATTCTAGAAAAAATTCTAGGACAGGACTTACGCACAGACTCTAGATGTAGGGTGGGCAATGCCCACCTTACCCCTAATAACAGTGGATAAAACCTTATTTTGCCTAAGCCCTATAGAAAAAACTCTAGAAAAATCCTAGAGAAATGGACGAGCAAGGAAAAAGCTGGCGATCGATTTTGCATCTACCTGCTCCCCTGACAGAATAGCAGTTTCTAGTTCCCTTGGAGTCATCAATACCACCTCAATATCTTCATCCTCATCTTGCGCTGGTGGTGTTGCCAATAATTCCAAATCCTCGGCTAAAAACGCATAAATGATTTCATCGGAGTAGCCGGGAGCCAAGAAAAACTCCCCCAGCTTCCGCCATGTGGGCGATCGATACCCCGTTTCTTCTTCTATTTCCCGCCGAATGGTCGTCTCTGGATCCTCCCCCGGCTCCACAGTTCCCGCCGGAAACTCTAGCAATCTTCCCTGCGTGGCAAAGCGGTATTGCCGGACTAAAACTAATTCTCTGTCTTTAGTCACAGGCACAGCCAAAGCCCCCCCCGGATGCTGAATCCATTCCCAATCTCCTTCCACGCCGTTGGGCAACCGCAAGCGATCGACCTGAAACCCAAATTTCCGCCCCCGATAAGCAAGGCGCTGCTCAATCAACTCCGATGGTTCATTACCAGTAGGCATAGTTTAATCCTTTCAAATGTAAGCGTTGCTCTAAAGTTCTAGAAGACACGTTTTGCCTCCAACCAAATTTCGCCACGTTTGGGGTCAATCATATTCCATATCCCAATCTTCAGTGTCTAATATAGAAAACTCAGTAAGTTCTGGATCGCCTAGAAAATCATCAGCAATTTTAGGAATAATATTTGCAAGGTAATGATGACGCTCTGCTAAGGGCATTTTCGCAATTTCCCGAAGAGATAATTGGGACTTTACATTTTCTTGGATATATCCTTGCCTTAGAGACTTAGTAAATTCTAGAACTTCTTGCTGTTTTTCCACTGGCAACTCTCGGAGGTTGATCAAGATAATTTATTCTAGGCTTGCTGTGCTTTGCATTGTCTTTGTTCCGTGCTATGGGTATTTCCTCAAGTTTAATCTAAAGGGTTCAAATACTACAATTCAAACGATTATCAACTTCACTTTTGTTATAATTAAGCATTCCAAATTAAAATTCTGGAGAAATTAGCAATGATCCAATCTCTGGAGAAAAAATTATCGATCGCTGAGTTTTTGCAACTCCCGGAAACCAAACCCGCCACTGAATACATCGACGGTCGGAGCTATCAAAAGCCCATGCCCCAAGGAAAACATAGCCAGCTACAGGGACAATTGGTTACGGCGATTAATGAAGTCGCAGCAAAACAAAAAACAGCCCTCGCCTTGCCAGAATTGCGCTGTACCTTTGACAACAGGTCGATCGTCGCAGATATTGCCATTTTTAGTTGGGATCACATCCCTCTAGATCAGGAGGGAGATATTGCCGATCGATTTAACACTGCTCCCGATTGGGTCATAGAAATTTTGTCCCCAGACCAAAACCAATCTAGAGTAACTGCAAATATCTTACATTGTCTCCAATCTAACTGTCAGATGGGCTGGTTAATTGATCCAAAGATTAAATCTATTTTGGTTTATCCTCGTGGTCAACAACCAGAGTTTTTTCAAGAACCAGATCAACTGTTACCCATCCCTGATTTTGTCCCTAATTTAAGATTAACTGTGGGTGATCTATTTAGTTTGTTAAAACCGGGAAATATTTAATAACTTATTACAGTAATTTGCTACTTGGATTACTAGTGTTCAAAGATACCTTCATACTGCATTAGGTCTAACTCCACAATTACCGGAATTGTTTGGAAACATTTTTGGGCTAAATCCCAACGTTCTTCCCGTTGCAGCATGGTGATGAGTTTCGATCGAGCCGGGAGTAAGTAGCGGACATCATTAGCTGCATAGCTCAATTGAGCATCAGAAAGCTGATCGGCATTGCCCCAATCAGAGCTTTGGGAAGTTTTATCTAATTCAACTTTTTCTAATTCTTGGACTAATTCTTTTAAGCCATGTTTATTGGTATAAGTTCTAGCTAATTTACTGGCAATCTTAGTACAAAAAATTGGCTGCACGGCAATATCTAAATGGTAGGCTAGCTGGGCAACATCGAAGCGGGCAAAATGAAATACTTTGGTAATATCAGCCTTTTCTAGCAGTTGTTTAAGTCTGGGTGCTTCCGTTTGTTTTCTGGCAATCCGAATCACAGTCACGTAACCCGTTGGATCGCAGATTTGCACTAAACACAGTCGATCGCGCTGGGGTAACAAACCCATGGTTTCTGTATCGATCGCCACCGCCGGAGCCGCCAAATAATGCGCTAACACCTCCTCAGTCAAATCTCGATCGCAAACTAAAAAATTTTCATTACTCATTTATTAAACTGATTATTAAATTATTAATTTAATGGCAAAAAATCCTCATTGAGAATATCTTTTAAGGATAATAGAGGTTGGTCTGGGAAGAAGTCTATAGGTTTACCGATCAAATGCCCAATAGTTTTTTTAGCATCTAGATAAGTATCTAAGAAAATCTCGGCTAGGTAGGGCTTTAAGCTAGGGCTATCAGATAACTCATCTCTAATCTGTTGACGAAAAGTAGTAATTTCTGATTTCCATTTATTCTTATTATATTCTCTTTCTGATTCCCAGTAACTCAGCTTAAGTAGATGTTCCCAAAGTCGGGTTAAGAGGCTTTTAACAGCTCTTCTATTGTTTTTCCCCATGCTTTCTAATTCATCTAATAAATTTCCCCAGTCAACTTGGTCAAACTCTTGAGAGCGGAGTTGTTGTAGAGTTTCCTCTAGCCAGAGTTGATAATCTCGATCGTACAATGTTATATCACTGCGATCGACCGATGTTTTCATAAACTTTAGCTCCTTATTTATTTCTTTGATTAACTATGCAAAAACCTGTTTAACTGTTAACTTTAATTCGGGAAAAAGCAAAGATTTTATTTCCTGTTCACCTGTAAATTCTGTGACTTCATAAAAACCAGAAACCAATAGCAAAACTGAGATTTTTTCTATTTCTGGGTCAACAATCCAATATTCAGAAATTTCTCTAACAGCATATTCAGAACGCTTATAACGATAATCATCATCAGAATTACTTGGGCTTACAATTTCTACTACTAAAAGAGGCGGCGATTCTAAAACAGCAGTTGACATTGTTCGGAGTTCTTGACATTGACTTTCTGATAAAATCACCAAATCAGGAATCCTTGATTTCTTGTGAGCAGTTCTTATTCCTACTGTACCGGGCATCACTTTCCACTGCTGTTTGAGTTTACAGATTTCTTGTTCCAAACTCATAAAGATAAAATGTAAGATCAAGGCGTGAAAGCCACTATCAGTGGGCATAAGTTGTAATTTTCCATTAACTAATTCATATTTATGATCAGTGCGATCGTCATAAGCTAGATATTCTTCAAAGGAATAAGTTTTAGTGAGTAATTGAACCATTTTTAATTTACTCCCAGTGGTCGAATTTGGACTTAAATTATCTTTGCACTATCTTCGCACAAAAATCTGGGTAAAGAAAAACTGCCCCCGACTATTCTGAGCAACTCCAATCCCCGTTAGATCAAACTGTCCCTCTAAATTCTGGCGATGTCCCTCACTGGCAATCCAACCCTGAAGGGCTTCCGCTATGGGGTCAGCATAGCCTTGATTGTAGGCAACATTTTCCGAGATACCCTGATTGGTAATAACCAGCTCGATCGATCGTCCCCGTTGCTCAAAACCCTGATGACTAAAAGGCACGCTCCCATTTGCCATCCTTTGGGAGTGCAGTCTTGCTTGCTGACTGATCCGTTCATCCAGAGCCAAGGCGGGTAAATTCCGCAACCGCCGAAACTGATTTACCTGCTGGTGTACCAGTCTTTCCAAAACTGGGGCAGAAACTACTTCTGGCTTTCTATCCCGGAAACTTAGGTAGTTCTGGGCGAAGTTATGGGCATGGTTATGGGCAGAGCGAGGAGGAGAACCATCGATCGAGCTAACCCAACCCCCTTGAGGTAAAGGACGAGGCGGGGTGACAGGCAGAGTTCCAAAAGGGGGAATAATAGTTTCTGCCTGTTTTAGTCCCACTGATAGGGATTTTGCCTGTCTAAGTTCTGACAGCTTAGGTTCTGTAAGTTTAGATTTTATCCATCCAGATTCTGTAAATTTAGATTCTGTAAATTTAGATTCCAATGACCTAGGTACTGCGGCGATCAGGGCCGGCGCAGTCAAAAGTAAGAGCATAGCTCTGGGGAACAATGTTAATCTCAATCCCTCAATTCCTTAAATCAAAAACTTTGCCACAGTTTGCACATCCTTATCCCCTCGTCCAGAACAATTGATCACAATCCGGGGAGAACCAGATAATTGAGGGCAAAGAGTTTCGAGGTAGGCGATTGCATGGGCAGTTTCCAAAGCAGGAATAATTCCCTCCAGCATCGATAGCCGCTTAAACCCCGCCAGAGCCTCCTTGTCCGTCACGCTGTAGTACTCCGCCCGTTGAGAATCCTTCAGGTAGCTATGCTCTGGGCCGACCCCCGGATAATCTAGCCCCGCACTAATGGAATGGGGTTCGATCACCTGCCCATCATCATCTTGCAACAGGTAGCTCATGGCTCCGTGCAGCACTCCCACCTGTCCCATGGTCAGGGTAGCAGCGTGCTTTCCAGTATCCACCCCTTCCCCCGCCGCTTCCACGCCGATCATCCGCACCGTTGCCTCGCCCATAAATTCATGGAACAAACCCATAGCATTGGAGCCACCGCCGATACAGGCGAGGAGAATATCTGGTAATCCCCCCCATTTTTCTTGGCACTGCTCACGGGTTTCTTTACCAATCACCGCCTGCAAATCCCGGACAATCATCGGGTAAGGATGAGGCCCCGCCACGGAGCCGAGAATGTAATGGGTACTTTCCACATTTGTCACCCAGTCTCGGATTGCTTCGGAAGTTGCATCCTTCAAAGTTCCTGTCCCTGCTGCCACCGGACGAACCTCTGCCCCCATGAGACGCATCCGAAATACGTTCAGGGATTGGCGCTCCATATCGTGGACTCCCATGTAGATCACGCACTCTAGACCAAAGCGGGCACAGACTGTAGCTGTGGCGACTCCGTGCTGTCCGGCTCCAGTTTCGGCAATCACTCGCTGTTTGCCCATGCGTTTGGCAAGTAATACCTGCCCCAGCGCATTATTAATTTTGTGCGCTCCCGTGTGGTTGAGGTCTTCTCGTTTGAGATAAATTTGCGCTCCACTACCATCGGGTTTGGCATAGTAGTTGGTGAGGCGATCGGCAAAATACAAAGGGCTTGGTCTACCCACATAGTCTTTTAATAAACCCTGAAACTCCGCTTGAAATTCTGGCTGTTGAGAATGATGGTGAAATGCTTGCTCTAATTCGCTGAGGGCGGGCATCAAAGTTTCTGGAACATATTTGCCCCCAAATTTACCGTAGCGTCCTAGGGCATCGGGTTGAGCTTGGTTGTAGAGTTGCTCAGGTTTCACAGCATTAGGGTTAGGGGGCAGAGGAGTTGTAGTCACAGGTTTAGGGAATTAATGATTAATAAAGTTTAACTAAATATTCACAACCCCATCATACCAATCCCCACAAGAAAAACAAAACAAACATCATATATTTACTAGGGGCGCAAAACCTTGCGCTCCCTACCGATGGTGGTTAACGGCAGAATTTGCGTCAGTCCTACTCTTCTTCCCGCCTGTACCTCCTCTACCTCCCTGTACCTTCTTCCGATCGCTGCTTCAGCCGATGACTACTAATCATAGCTTGCTGGACAGGAAAGCCGACTACAGGAATTACTTGGTATTCTCTTTCTTTTTCTACTTTTTTGAGTTCTGTATAATCTAGCCAATGGATGCAATTAACAGGGCAAGTATCGATCGCCTCATCAATGATTTCTTCTGGGTCTCCATCTTGCCGATAAACCCTTGATCTGCCATAGCTCTGCTCAATAAAAAAAGTATTGGGGGCAACATGGGCACAGTGCTTACAGCCAATGCAGGTAATTTCATCCACATAGACTCCCTTCTGGCGCAAGTCCCCCCCCAACTCTGGCTCAAAACCAGTCCGGTCGATTGCCTCTAGGAACAAGCCACTTAATTCTGGTTCAAGCCCGGAGCGTTCTAGCATAAAGTTAACCCGTAGTTTATGTATTGAAGCTACTTTTTTTAGCTACTCCAGCGCTGTAAAACTAGCCGGATGGAGCCATCAGCTTGTTTTTGTTGCTCTGCCAATTGGAAGCCTTGTTTGGTAGTTTCCTTAACCACGGTATGATAGGCATAGCGTTGGGTAACTTGACGCAAAATCCATCCACGGTCAAGGGCTGCTGCCAGTACTGGAGGTCTGCCACTAGTTCGTATTCTGTGCCATTCCACCGAAAACCGATGTCATAACCATTCTCTTGGGCGATCGCTACTTGAGCCTCATGGGTTTGTCCCCGATAACCTTGGACAACGGCCTCGCCTGTTTGGTAAGAAATTCCCAAGTCATTGAGAGCGGCTTCGAGGGAGCCTAAATTACGGATTTGAGTCTTGATTTGGCTAAAATGTGACATAGTTTTAGTTCGCCAGAGTTTTTTAATACTAGGTATTTACCAGTTGCTAAAGTTTGGTTGGTTAGTTACAGCAAGAGAAGTTCCCACGGTTTGATCTTGGGCAAAATACTCAGAAGTTGTCTCTGTCGCCAGTACAATTCCTAACTCTGCCTCGATCGCCGCCGTCACCTCCGCACAGGAGTTGCCCATGATCCCCGTAACTTTTTCTTGGACTCGACCATCAGCATAAATGATAAATTCTAAAGTTTCCATATGCATTATTAAAATTCACAAGTACAGAAAGTAATATTTACTTACCATTCAAATAGCTAAGGGTTAAGACACAATAACTAATTAAACCATTTTATTAAGGAACTACATTAATTTTTAACATCTGTTTCAGAATTAATTGGTTTTTAACAATTCTTAATAAAATTTAGTGCTGTCGCTCTTGGTCTAGGAGCTTTTAACTTGGCTTTGAGTTGATAACGGGCTGCGTTATGTACTATCTTGCATGCCCTATAAAATATAGAACCCATTTGGTATCTTATTTAGGAAGCAACAGCAAGTCTTTTGAGCATCAGCCGAATAAAACAAAGCTTGAGCTTGGTATTAGAACGTTCCAGAGTGCGCTCAAAATTTTTAACCAAACT
>JAAUUE010000435.1 GCA_012031635.1 Coleofasciculaceae cyanobacterium SM2_1_6
CGTCATCCCTGTATTATTAAGGGATTATTACTAGCATGAACTACTGAACGGTCAGCAGCACCGAGATCATCAGAATTTGGTAATTTAATCTATTTCGCTATTGGAGTTCATTGTAATTGTTCAGGGTGAAAATGAACAAAATTGTTCTGGTCTGGTAATAACCTATCAATAATTTGGGTCAAGTGTTAAATAATATAGGAAGTCATCACCAACTACAAAACTTTTTTTGTTCTAACTTTGCTGCTTCCTGCCCCAATAGCCTCAATAATCAGAGGTCCGGGGAGAAAAGTAGAGGAGGGTTAGGAATGTCCTAGCAGTGGCTTCATCCAGTTTATCCTTAAAAAACCACCTCAACTACAAGAATAATGCAGTTAACCTTAATGCTCACCGTAATATTAGCTGTAATATAGCAGTCCTAAATGATTTCACCTGCCGTAGACGGGTGAAATAACCTCCCAGAAACAATCTAACTTAGCTATTGATGTAGGACTGCCCTATCAGCCGGAGGATTATTTGCTGTTGACAATATGAGGTCGATCGACATTACGGAGATTAATATACGCAATTTTACTGGGGTCAAGGGGCGGGTCTGCTTGGGGAAGGGTGGCAAGAATCCCTAATTGCTTGGCAAAATTTTGACCATACCGCCCTATATGCACCTTCCCCAGACTAGTGGTCAGGATCAAGTTACTGGGGTTGCGAAAATCTATTTCTGTCACCCGGACTTGACGACTGTTAATTATTTGATAAATTTCTTGCCACTGGGGACGAACTGTTTCATCCAAACCAATGACCCTCAACTGCGGCAAGGGCAATCCTAGGGCGGTATAACTGGCGCGGGGCATCCACACTCCAGTTTCATCAATTAGCCCTTCGGTCGTTGTCAGAGTCGGTGCAGACCGGGGTGAGGGTGGATTAGATAAGGGGGGGGTATCTGGATTAGGAATGGAAATGGCGACGGGCTTGCGCTCGGTGATTTGAATGATCAGGCTGGGGGGTAATAAATTCCGGGTGACAATGGCGGAGGCGATCGGTCCCTTGGCTTCTAGTTGGCTGGCAATTTCCTCGGGCTGAATTTTCATCAAGGATTGGGGATATTTCAAGGGCAGAATTGATTGGATGGCGGTAGCAGAGAAAAGTTGATTACCCCGGATAATTACTTGCTCTGGTCGATTAATCACCCATTGGGGCTGGAGCAGTAGCCAAATTAAGGTTCCGGCTAAAACAAAGACCCACAACGATCGCCACATCACCTGCACCCCTCGCCACCAACGTTGACGGCGAAGTTGCTTGGTTCTTTGGGTGACAGCGACCCTAGAAATGGGACTAATTCTCTGCATAGGCTGGGGCTAAGGGTCTGGGCTAGGAGTAATAATTTCAGATAATTTCAGATAATTTTTCCTCAAATAATTAATTGAGCCTCGGCATTAAAGATTTTTTGGGAAATCCCGTAGGTCACGAGTAAACTTGTGAGCAAATTGGCAGTAGCCACCATAAACATAATCAAAATTTGGTAAGAAACCGCATCCAAAGGAGCCACGCCGCTAAGAATTTGTCCGGTCATCATCCCCGGTAAGGTGACAATACCGACGATCGCCATTTGATTCAAAGTCGGGATCAGGGCAGTTCTAATAGCTTGACGACGATAGGTACTCAGGGCTTGGGCAGGAGTTGCCCCTAAGCTCAGATGGGTTTCTAGCTCTAGGCGCTGTTGTTTCACTGAGGTAACTAGCCGCTCCCCGGCTAGGGATGCTCCATTCATAGCATTTCCTAGGATCATGCCAGCGATCGGGATCACGTACTGGGGCGAGTACCAGTCTGGGGGCTGAATAATCAACAAATTGACATAACACAAGACAGCGAGAGTGCTGGTGAGAATCCCGCCCCAGAGAATTGGTAAAATATTCCCTAGTTTCTGATTAATTTGTTTTTTGGCAGCAAGGGCAGCGATCGTCACCATGGCGAGGATGATTATACCTACAGCGAGGGGATGATTCAGGGCAAAAATGAAATCTAGCAGATAGCCGACTCCCACTAACTGAGCGATCGTCCGTAGGGTCGCAGTGATTAACTGTCCTGTCAGACCCAACTGCTGCCCCTGGGCAAGGGCGATGGCGATCGCCATTAATCCTAGAGCTAGCCCTAAATCTGTAATCTCTAAAGTAATTAACTCCATGCTGAAAATTCCCTTAATTCTCCTAACCAATTCCTAGGCGTGATCCCGGAGTATTCCCCAGATTAATGACTAATGAGCAGATTTAGTTTATTTTAAATTACATCTGCTGCTCTCTTTGAATCAAGACTTAAAGACTATTAAATAAAATTTATTGTGAACACTATCCCCCCCCTTGACTTAGCTAGACAATATCAGATTATTGGCGATGAAATTAGTACCGCAGTCCAACAGGTGCTTGCCTCTGGGCGTTATATTGGCGGGGCGATGGTGCAGGAATTGGAAACTCAGTTTGCTGCCTACACGGGGGTGGAACGGGCGATCGCTTGCAATTCCGGGACAGATGCTCTTTATTTAGCCCTCAGAGCTTACAACATTGGAGCCGGGGATGAAGTAATTACTAGCGCATTTACCTTCTTCTCTACGGCGGAAGTGATTACTCTCGTGGGAGCAACTCCGGTATTTATTGACATTGATCCCCAGAATTTTAACTTTGATCCCCAGCAACTAACGGCGGCGATCACCCCCAAGACAAAGGCGATTATGCCTGTTCATTTATTCGGCTACCCCGCAGATATGACGGCAGTAATGGCAGTAGCACGTCAGCATAATTTGCTAGTTATCGAAGATTGCGCTCAGGCTACGGGAGCAAAGTGGGACGGGCAGAAGGTCGGCAGTATTGGGCAGGTGGGTTGTTTTAGCTTTTTCCCGACCAAAAATCTAGGAGCCTGTGGAGATGGGGGGATGGTGACTACCAATGATCCCGAAATTGCCACGACGATCCAGAAACTCCGGGAACACGGTAGTAATGTTCGTTACTACCATGAACTGATCGGCATCAATAGCCGCCTAGATAGCCTCCAAGCTGCCATTTTGCAAATTAAACTCCGCCATCTCGATCGATGGAACCAAGCCCGGAATGAAGTCGCCCAGCGTTACCAAGAACTCCTCGCCCCAATTCCCGGAATTATCCTGCCCCAAGTCCTAGCTCCCGCCCAGAGTGTCTGGAATCAATACACAATTCGGATTCAACAGCCA
>JAAUUE010000050.1 GCA_012031635.1 Coleofasciculaceae cyanobacterium SM2_1_6
ATGAGGCGATAGCGAATCGGAGTTTCAAATCTTTAGAGGAGGTGGAGGAAGTGACTCTAGAGCGATGTCGGAGTGTAATGAAACAGAAAGAGTTAGTCAAGGGATTAAGTAAATTTCATTGGTGGGGTAGTACTACTATGTCTGATTAGTCGGATATGCCTCATTAATCGGATTTGATATAATCTAAATTAACGTGTTAAAAGTCCCTTTTCCGGCTTGGGAGAGGGATTGAGGGTAAAGGAAACTACTTCATCAAACTCATGTTATGGCAAAGACTGAGATAGTGAAGAAAGTTTAAGTTGCGCCCCCCCCGCAGTGCGGGGGGGGCGCAACTCTTATTTTGTCCTAGCTATATCTCTCTTTGCTATAATTTAGAACGCTATAATTTAGAAAGTGATTAAGTGATTTAGGATCGCTATAGTAATTTTATATTTTAGCCAAGGTGATTTAGCTCCTATGATTTAGCCAATTAGAATCTCATGATGAATTGGAATTTCAATAATAAACTGAGTCCCCCTATTAGGTTGAGATAAACACTCTAATCTGCCGTTGTGCTGGTCAGTAATAATTTGATAACTAATTGATAATCCCATACCCATACCTTTACCGATCGCTTTGGTGGTAAAAAATGGATTGAAAATATATTGTTTAACGTCCTCCGTCATCCCCAAGCCATTATCTGTAATTACAACTTGTACCCAATCATCAGCAATTTGGCTAGTTCTAATTGTAATTTCTTTTGATATAACTTCTTGCGGTTTAAGCAAAGTATCAACATTGGTAGGCTCTGAGCTAACATTTATTGGAGAAGTATAGCTAGATTCGATGGCATCGATCGCATTCAACAAAATATTCATAAATACCTGATTTATTTGCCCCGGTGAACATTCTACTAAAGGTAAATGTCCGTAATCTTTGGTTACTCTAATTCCAGCATTATTAGCATTAGGATCCAAGCGATGCTGTAAAATTAGCAGAGTGCTTTCTAAGCCTTCATGAATATCTACCACCTTAAATTCCGATTGATCCATGCGAGAAAAATTGCGTAGAGATAGGATAATATCCCGGATCCGATTAGTCCCATTTTTCATGGATTTCATCATTGTTGGCAAATCTTCTAGAAGAAATTCTAGGTCAATTTCTCTCTTTAGAGTTTTAATTTCCGAATCATCACTAAAATGTCTAATTTCATAAAGATTAAGCATTCTCAGGAGATCTGCTACGTATTGCTCTAAATATAATAAGTTGCCGTGAATAAAACTCACTGGATTATTGATTTCGTGGGCAATACCAGCGACTAACTGCCCTAGACTCGACATTTTCTCGCTTTGGATCATTTGCGATTGGGCTTTTTGTAATTCTTCGAGAGCTTTGGCTAATTGTTGAGCTTGTAGTTGGGCTTGGGTAGTTGCTACTTTTAAGTCTTGACGGTTACTGTAGGCATTGGAATGGTAGCGAGTTCTGGCAATAAATTCTAACTTATCTGGCAGTTTAACTAGATAGTCATTAGCGCCTAAATTAAATGCTTCTGCTTTGAGTTTGGGTTCTTCTTTACTCGATAGCATAACCAGAGGAATTTCACAGGTTCCAGTATTTGCCCGCAGGAATTTTGCTAAGATCAAACCATCAATTTCTGGCATCACCAGATCAAGAAAAATAACCGTCGGTCGTACTTCTTTAATCACAGAAAGTGCGATAGCGGGGTCAGCACAATAATGAAAACTAATATCTGATTCTGTTGCCAAAATCCGGCGGACAGCTTCCCCTATGATCGGCTGGTCATCAATTAATACAGCCCGAATTGGACAGCTAGAGGTCTGAGTTAACTCTAGATTTTCTGGGCTATTTTGAAATGTATTTATAGGCTCAGGTCTAGGTTCGGGCATAGGTTAATTACCAGAGGGTAGTAGTCACAATTAATCAGAATATTTAGCTGATTTTAGAGGCTATTTTTGTGATTAGTTA
Organism: Coleofasciculaceae cyanobacterium SM2_1_6; assembly: GCA_012031635.1. Lineage (GTDB taxonomy): Bacteria > Cyanobacteriota > Cyanobacteriia > Cyanobacteriales > JAAUUE01 > JAAUUE01. The sequence goes on from JAAUUE010000050.1 coordinate 1,966, forward strand.
CTAGCTAGACATAGCAGTCCTAAATGATTTTACCCACCGCAGGCGGGTGGAATAACTGACCAGAAGCAATCTAATTTAGAAAATGATTTAGGAGCGCCATATTACCTAAATATTAGCTAAATTAGAGTTTCAGTTTTGCGGAGCACCTCTACACAGGCAGGGGCGATCGCAGACAGGGGTAAAATCTGCATCGCTGCCCCAATTTCTGCCGCCACCTTGGGCATCCCGTAGACTACGGAAGTTGCTTGATCCTGAGCGATCGTCTGCCAACCAGCCAACCGCAGAGCCAAAAGCCCCTTTGCTCCGTCTCGACCCATCCCCGTTAGTAAGACAGCAATCCCTTTCTTTGCCCAGTTTTTTAACAGGCTATCAAATAACACATCCACTGAGGGACGATAGACATTATCTTCCGGATTGGCAGTGTAGTGAAAAACCAAGTCTTTGCCGAGAATAAGATGATCATTAGTTCCTGCTAATAATACTTTACCCATTTCTGGATAACTCCCTGCTGCGGCAATCTGCACGGGCAGCGGAGATTGTTGATCTAGCCAAGTTGCTAAGTTGGGAACGAATTGGGCATCCATGTGTTGGACAATCACGATCGCTGCCCGGAGGTCTGGGGGAAAGCATCCCAACAAAGTCACGAGGGCTTGGGGACCCCCTGCGGAGACACCGATCGCAATCAGGGGTGGCTGGGGATGGGAGTTCGCTGGTGGGGAAACCATCGGGGAAGATGGAGGAGCATGGTGGCGATCGGATTTGCCGATGAGTTTGGCGATCGTGGCAATTTTGGCTAAAAGATTTACGCTGCCCTTAGATATGCCAAAAGATTTTTCTGGAGATTCTTCTGGAGATTCTGAGGTTAATCCCAGAATGGGGGTATTCACGGCATCCAAAGCCCCGTACCCCATGGCAGTAAACACCTTCGCTGCATTGCCGCTGACGCTGGCTGTCACCATCAGAATTGCACAGGGAGAATGATTCATAATTTCCTGTGTAGCTTCTACCCCGTCCATGATCGGCATGATCAAATCCATCAAAATTAAATCTGGGGTGTCTACGGCACATTTAGTCACGGCTTCCCTGCCATTGGTCGCCACCCAAGCTAGTTCATAATTGGGGACAGTGCTTAATACCCGGCGCATAGCTTCTACGGCAATGGGGAGGTCGTTGGCGATCGCAATTCTCACAGGTTCAGTTTCTCCAAGTTAAATATTTTTTGAACTCTCTGTAAATTTCGGCAAACTAAGGCTCACCAATTAAATCAATCACCGCATGGAGGAGCGTATTGTCGTGAAAACTACTTTTTGTGAGGTAATAATTAGCCCCAGCTTCCATCCCCCGCAGGCGGTCTTCTTCCCGGTCTTTGTAGGAAACAATAATCACGGGTAAAGATTTCAGGTTAGGATTACTTTTAATTTGATTGACTAGTTCAATACCGTTCATTCGAGGCATATCAATGTCGGTGACGATGAGGTCATAAACTCCAGTCCGCACCGCATTCCAGCCATCAATCCCGTTGACCGCCACCTCTACTTTATAACCTTTATTTTCCAAAATTTTCCGCTCCATTTCCCGCACGGTGATCGAGTCATCTACTACGAGAATTTTCCGGGTAGTTTGGGTCGGAGTCTGGCTTTGGCGTTGGCTGACTTGATCTAATTGTCCACTAGTGAGGAGAGTCGTGATCGATCGCACCAAATCCTCCACATCCACGATCAACACTGGGGAGCCATCATCCATCAACGCCGCCGCACTAAGATCCCGGACTTTGCCCAAGCGGGGATCAAGGGGACGCACCACCAGCTCTCGTTCGCCGAGGAAGCGATCGACCACCAGCCCGTAGGCGTTGCCATAGGTTCCGGCTTCACTGACCACAATTACCGAAATTAAATCTGTGTCATTGCTCCCAGAGGGCAGTTCCAACACTTGGGCAGCCGAGATTAAGCCAATGTGTCGTTCGGTTGGGATAGCTAGATGGGAAGTTGGATTCTTAGTTGAATTTTTAGTTGAATTTTTAGTTGAATTTTTACTTGGGTTTTTACTTAAGTTTTTACTTGAGTTGGCTGCACTTGCACTAGTTGCCGATCGATCCGTGAAGTATTGGCGATTTTCCATCACATGAATTTCGGCTCTGGTTAACTGGACGACTCGATCGATCCGGGTCAAGGGAAAAGCATAGGGTTCCCCCGCAATTTCTACTAAAAGCGTCCGCAGGACCGAGAGGGTCAAGGGTAGCTGGAGATGAAAACTCATGCCCTGCCCCGCATAGGACACTGCCCGGAGAGTTCCCCCCACCTGCTGCACCATACTTTGGGCAACATCCAACCCCACCCCCCGCCCGGAAATTTCCGTTACAGTCTTGGCAGTGGAAAATCCCGGTAAAAACAAAAATTCGAGAAGTTCCGCCTCCCTAAGTTGGGCTGCCATCTGGGGAGTGGCTAGCTGCCGAGTGATCACCTTTTGCCGGAGTTCCTCTAGGTCAATACCCCGCCCATCATCAATAATCGTCAGAGATAGCATCCCCGCCCGGTGTCCAGCTTCAATCCGGATCGTACCCTCTGGAGGTTTCCCGACGGCAATACGTTCGGCGGGGGTTTCAATGCCGTGGTCGATCGCATTCCGCAACAGATGGGTAAGGGGTGCTTCTAAGCGTTCCAGAATATCCCGATCGACTTCCGTGGCTTTGCCGATAATCTCAAATCGGACTTGCTTACCCAGCTGCCGAGCCAGATCCCGCATCATCCGGGGAAATCCTTGGACTCCATCCCTCAGAGGAGCCATGTGGCTGGCGACAACTTCTCGGTAGAGGCGATCGGCCAGATTCCCAGACCGCCGAGCGTACAACTCCATCTCACTGAGGCGATCGAGCAAAAACTCCTGACAGGCTCCAGCTTGATCCCTTGCTGCTTGAATTTGGGCTAATTGGTTTGGCTGCAAATTCTTCCCCCCCAAGGATGTCTGTAATTTATCCAACAGGGAAGCCAGTTCGGTTTGTTGCTTTTTGAGTTGGAGGAGAGAATCCGCAAAGGGACGTAACCAGTTAGTTTCTACCAAAGTTTCCCCTGCCAACCCCATTAATCGATTGAGGTTATCTGCCCGGACTCGGATCATCCGGTCTAAGCTGGAGGCGGAAGCCATGGGGGAATTTTGATTGCTCTTGAGGGGGTCTGATTGAGGATTGATGGGAGCAACTTCTGAATTAGGAGAATTAGCTTCAGGAATATAGTTAGGGGTAATTTCTAGGGTAATTTCTGGCGGAACTTCTGGGGTGATTTCAAGAAGAGGTTCTGGGATAATTTCTGGGATAATTTCTGGGATGACTTCTGGAAAAACTTCTGGAAAAACTTCTGGGTTTGGTAACTTTAGGGGCGTAAGCGGGTGATCGATCGAGGCACTAGCAGTAGTTGGATGATTTGGAGGGGTGGGATGGAGAATTTGGGCGATCGCCGTCACCACCGCAGGAGTATCTGGAGGGAATAATCCTCGTTCTAGGTCGACGGGAGGAATTTGGGTAATTTTAATTAATTGATCCACCCCCCGGAGCAAAGCATCCATAGCGATCGAGTCGAGGAGAACCTTTCCCTGTTGAGCAGCCACAAAACAATCTTCCATCACATAGGCAATCTCCACCGCCGCATCTACTTGAACAATCCGGGCGGCTCCCTTTACCGAATGGGCGGCTCGCATCAGGGCAGCAAGATTTTCCACCACATTGACATTAGTTTCTAGAGCAAGGAGACCATCACTTAAAATCGTAGTCTGGGTTTCGACTTCCATGCAAAATAGATCAAACATGGAAAAATTACTGAGATCTTGTCCATTCATAAGTTAAAGTACCAAAGTTAAAGTACCAAATTCTCAATTAAAGTACCCGCCGATTTAAGGTATGAAACAATAGCTCGTCATCTAGATAGTTCACATGATAGCTAGCTTGGTTTGTCTGCCAATCAAAAACTCCTTGGGTGTAGCTGTGGGCTGCCTTGGAGATGACCACGGGAGCGGGGCGTAGGGCTTGGACAGAAAAGCGTTGGACTCCATAGATTTCATCTACCGGAAAAACCCACAGGCTACCTTCTCGCTCTACTACTACTAAACGTTGATACACTAAGGGGTTAATTTTTTGGCTGGGCTGATTAGTTGGGGAGATAGTTTTAGAAATAGTTTTAGAGCTATTTTTAGAGCTATTTTTAGAGCTATTTTTAGAAATGGCTTGAGAACTATGGGCAGAGATGATCTTCGCCCCAGTTTTTGCTGTAACTCCTGAGCTAAATCCTGAGTTGACTTCTAGACTAGTTGCCAATTCAGTTTCTAAGCCAAGGAGATGATACAGGGAAATACAAAGCTGAAGTTCACCCCGGATACTCACCAGCCCCAAGAAAATCTCACTACTCCGGTGGGGTAAAGTCCGCACGACACTAGGTTCAGTGACTTCCTTAAAAATACTTGCCTTGAGGGCTAGCCATTCTTTCTGTAAGCGAAAAATCACCACTGATAAAACTTGCTGCTCCTTGACTGCCCTTTTAGTTCCTTGGGGAGTTTGCTGAGTTAGATTACTCGTGGCTAATTTGTCCTTAGTAACAGGATTAGTAAGAGGGTTGCCTTTGGAGACTAGGAGGGAATTTTCTGCCCCGGTAGTTTCTTGTTTATTAATAGTTGCATTGCCAGCGATCGCCTTATTATTTTCTGTAGTTTCAGCTAGGAGCCTAGTCCATTCCTGTTGATAACCAGTGGGGGGTTGTCGATCGAGGAGTTGCCGCCCGCCTTGGGAATAGACAGCGCAGTTACGGCAGTGAATCACCGTAGATAATTCTGGACAGGAGCGATCGCCCCTGACCCCGATCGTGTTCCAGCAGCTTTGAGCATGATCTTGAGAGTGACCTTGAGAAGGGTTTTGTGAGCTAGGCATAGGCATCATCAGGATTTACAGGGTTGAGTTGATTCGGTTAATGTAAGTGCTTCAACTAAATATCTAAGCCTCTTGGACTTTGAAGCCCGCCACTTCCCGGCGGAGATTTTGGGCAGCTTCGTTGAGTTGCTCGATCGCACTATTGGTTTCTCGCAAAGCACTGGCGGTTTGAGCCGAAGATTCGCTGAGTTGACGCATGGCTTCACTGATCTGTTGAGTTCCTTGAGCCTGAGCTTCCATACCTTGGTTCACAAAGGTAAACTGAGGACCAAGAGCCTGCACCTGCTCGATAATTACCGTCAGTTGATCACTGGTTTTCTGGACATCCCCCACCCCCTGCTCCACTTCCCGGCTAAACTTATCCATTTCCATCACTCCCGTAGATACCGCCCCCTGCATTTCCTTCACCATCTGCTCAATATCCAAAGTGGCAATGGCTGCTTGATCCGCTAATCTTCTAATTTCCCTTGCCACCACTGCAAAACCTAAGCCATACTCCCCAGCTTTCTCCGCTTCGATCGCTGCATTCAAAGATAACAAATTAGTCTGATCCGCTACTTTGGTAATCGTCGCCACCACCCCATTAATATTATTTGCCTTCTCACTAATAATACCTAACTTAGTAGAAATCGAATCCGTCGCCGCCGCCAACTGCCGCATGGTAGTTTCCATTCTAGCAAGGTCTTTTTTGCCCCCGTCTGCCGCCTTGTTACCCACCTCGATCATATCGACTACTACCAGCATAGTTTTCACCAATTCATTAGTAGTTGCGGTAATTTCCCTAGTAGTTGCTACCACTTCATTGGTCGAAGCTACTTGCTCAGTCATGGTTGCTTCTAACTGTTTACCAGAGGCAGCTATTTGGGTAGAAGAAGTAGTTACTTGAATCCCGGAATGTTGGACTTGACGAATTAGGGAATTGAGATTTTGTACCATCTTTTTCAGGGCAATAAATAGTTTGCCAATATCATCATCACTAGTCTCATCTAGTTTCGTTGTGAGATCTCCCAAAGAAACTTGCTCAGCAGCTTTTACAGCTTTATCAAGAGCGCGTTGCAGAATATTTGTCATCACAATTGAAACAAGAATAGCTATTATTAAAACAATAAGAATACTCCCCCAATTCACATAATTTAGAAAAGACTGAGCTTGGATTGCCCTTTCTTTTTTGGTTGCCAAATTTTGGTCTCCCGCTTCACCTATTTCTGCAAATCTTCTCGTCAATTCATCTGTGACTTCTCTGTTTTCATTAGATAAAAATAACTCCCGCATTTCCTGCTCTCTATTTGCTGCCTTAAGTCTTCTAATATCTAGGATAATATCTATTTTATTCTGAATTAGGGGTTGCACCTCAGCGATTCTCTTCCTTTGTTCAGGGTCAGTAACTAAGATATTTATATCTGCAATGGATTTTTTAAGTTCCTCCTCCGAAAGTTTAGAACGCTCTAGGAAATATTCCCTGCCAGAAAACATATAGCCCATATTTCTACTTTCTATAGCTAGAAGATATGCTTCTATTTCCTGTATATTTTCTTGGACTTGATAGATATAGGATATATCATTAATAGATTCAATTAGAGTATCGGTAGTTGATTTTGACATTAAGCTAGTAATCATCGTTACAATAATAACAATCCCAAAACCTACAGGAACTAATTGATTGATTTTCAATCCCTGCTTCATCAAATTTAACTTAGCATTTGGTACCATAATTAATTTCCTCTTTGACTTCATTTGTAAACTAGTATTTAACCCTAGTTACTAACTTTAGCTACTACTGAAGACGCTTTACCCTTTGCCAAATTATAGCAGCCCGATTTAGATCACCCTGTTGTTCTTTAATTAGTGCTAAGTGTACCAGAGCTTCTTCTAAATGGGGATTAAGATAAATAGCCCTTTCAAAATTTAACTCCGCTTGCTCTAGTTGTCCTTGGGCTTGATGGAGTTCGCCTAATAAATAGTGGGCTTCTGCACTGGTACGGTTTACTTGTAGATAGGTTTCGCAGGCTGTAATTGCTGCATCTAACTGTCCTCGATCGCCTAAATCTCTAGCCATAGCCAAGGTATTTACAAGAATATTTTTTGATGGTTCTTTTGATGGTTCTTTAGCTGGTTTTTCTAGGGATTTATATGATAATTTTGCAGAGCTATTAGTAATAATATTTTGGGGGCGGGTTGGCGGTGGCAGCAATGGTCGATCGCCCGGAATTTTAGCAATAAATTTAGATGTGATTTGAGCAGGCGAGGAGAAAAGAGGATTAAGAGAAGCAGGTTTAGAGGGCAGGTGAGAAGTCGAGGTAGGGCTAATTTTTTGGTAGGCAAAGGCGAGGGGATGGGGGATGGAGGTAAATTTGGGAGAAGTTGAAATCTGCCCAGTTTCCGAGTGACCGACAAAGAGTAAACCCTTGGGTTGGAGGAGGTAATGGAGATGGTCGATCGTTTTTATTCTTGCCATCAGATCAAAGTAAATTAGGACATTCCGACAAAAGATCACATCATAAAATCCCTGCTGCTGAGCAAGGTTTGGGTCTAAATTTAAGTCTAATAAGTTGCCTTGCTGAAAATTAACAGTACAAGCGATCGACTCCTCTAGCTGGTAACTGCTGCCCACGGGCTGAAAATATCGGTCACGAAAACTACAATCTTCCCCCCGGAAAGAATTGGAACTATAGAGGGCTTGACGGGCTTTAGTGAGGGCGACTTTACTGATATCTAGGGCATCAATACGGAAATTCGCCGGAGATAACCCCGCTTCGAGGAGAGTGATGGCGATCGAGTAGGGTTCCTCTCCTGTGGCACAGGGGGCGCTGAGAATCTTCAAGACTCGGCTAGGATTAGCTAACCATGCAGTTTTTATATATTGCCCCAGATAATTAAAGGGTTCTCGGTCACGAAAAAACCAAGTTTCCGGCACGACCAATGCTTCGACTAGGGCTTCTAACTCCGAGGGATTGGTTAACAGATTGGTGTAGTAGGTCGCTAAATCAGCAATACCTAAAGCTCGACAACGCTGCTCTACGGCTCCAGTAATCACCTGAGAACCAAGGGAATTTGCCTCTAGCCCGATCGACCTCCTCAACAGAGCTTCAATGGCTGTTTCTTGTTTTTTGCGTTCTTGATTGTCTTGATACTTGTCTGGATATTTGGGGTCTGACACTTGTTTAATTATTCAGGGGCTGCTTATTCAGTGGCGGCGAGGAGGGCGATCGAGGACACTCCCGATAATAAATGTTCAATCCGAATTAATTGAATCATGCCCTGATCATCTGTAATTATTTTGCCCAAATAAGGCGCTGCATCTACTCTAATTACTTTTTCTTTAAGATCATGTGGTGATACATCTAGAGTCGTGGTTACTCGTTCTGCCCTTAATCCTAATAGATGTAAGGCAGGTGAATTAATTTGTTTAGGGTCAGTAACTAGGTTATTTTGAGTCTCCTGAGTATCTTGAGCGATCGACTTAGTTGAGTTAGTTGAGTTTACTTGACTCTTTACCAAAATAATCCGAGTACTCAGTAAATTTGGACAGGCTTTCCCTTGAATTAGGTGGCTGAGATCTAGTACGGGGATGATTTGCCCTTGATAGTTGAATAATCCAGAAATATAGTCTGGGGCATGGCGAATTTCCTTGAGGAGTAAATTGGGAAATACCTGCACTACCCGCTCACTCTCTAGGGCATAGCGCTCCTGACCTACATGGAATAGTAATAGCAGCATGACATTAGAGTTTTTAGAGTTTAGGTCGGGTTTTAAATATAAGTATAGCGATCCTCTAAGTACAGGACAAAAAAACGAGACCCTCTGAGCAAAATAGGCTGAAACCTTTGTAGAATGGTTTATTCAGTGATTTCAGCTAAAGCCCTTTCACAGTAATCCTTTCAAGTGTCTTGTCCTACATAGAGAAATAGCACACATAGCTAAAAACCTTGATCAATAAATGGATAACCTATGTTTAAGCTATCCGTAACTGTTCAATGTCCCGAATCGGGGGCGCACCAAACATCCGGGAATACTCACGGCTGAACTGCGAAGGACTTTCATACCCAACTTGATAAGCGGCCTTTGACGCATCGGAATTTTCGGCAAGCATTAGGCGACGTGCTTCTAAGAGTCTTAATTGCTTTTGATATTGCAACGGACTCATGGATGTCACTGTTTTAAAGTGGTGATGAAAAGAGGAAGTCGACATCCCTGCTTGTACTGCTAGATCCTTAATTCGCAACGGTTGTATAAAATCAACCTTGAGCCGTTTGATCACCTCTGCAATCCGTTGCATACTGCTATCTGGTGTGGCAATTTGGCGAACTGCTTCGCTCTGCTCACTCATTAATAGGTGATAGTAGATTTCACGAATCACCATCGGCGCAAGGATTGGAATATCCTGTGGCTTATCTAAAAGCTTTGTCAGTCTAAGAACGCAATCGAGCAACGGGATATTAATAGTACTAACAAATAAGCCTCTCACCGCATTCTCTTGTTGACGCTGCATCACACTAGTTTGAGTAATCAGATCACAGAGTTGAAGAGGATCTAAAGTTAACTTAAATCCCAGATAGGGCTTATCGGGAGTCGCCTCTGTAATAAATGCGCTTAACGGCAAATCAACTGAAACAACCAAGTATTGAGCTGCACTATACTGATAAATTTCTTTATTTAGCAATAATTCTTTTTTACCTTGAATCAGGAGCGCAAAGGTCGGGTCATAGACACCACGGAGTACCGTGGCAACCGAAGATTCTCGCTGAAATTCTAATTGGGCGATCGCTGTTTGATGAAACCCATCTCCTTTGCCATCAGTGTGACGACTGATCAGGATCGCCAATTCTTGACACTGACTTTCGATTTCCTTTGGTATGCATACCATTGCATTTTGATTGATAGCTGGGCTGCTGATTTTAGCGGTCATGTTATTTCACCAACTCATTAAATCCTGCTCTACTCAGTATTATATAGCACTCCAACTTGGAGGATTAGGCAATAACTTGGGATGTCTGTGTATTTAGCTTTCTTGCTTTTACTTCTAATCTAAATACATGAAAACCAATCAATTAGGAAAAATAACTATGTTGAACGTTGACGAAAAAGTTGTTGTTATTACTGGAGCTAGTAGTGGAATTGGGGAAGCAACCGCTCGATTGCTGGCTCACAATGGTGCGAATGTTGTTTTGGGAGCGCGGCGGACAGAGAAGCTCAGCAAGATTGTCGAGGAAATTCGTGGTCAGGGTAACACAGCAGAATTTAGAGCGGTGGATGTCACGAATCGTGAGGATATGAAAGCATTCATTCACTTTGCGAAAGATAAATTTGGTCGCGTGGATGTGATTTTTAACAATGCAGGCGTAATGCCTCTATCGCCGATGAATGCCCTAAAAGTCGAAGAGTGGGACAACATGATTAATGTCAATATCCACGGCGTATTGAATGGCATTGCTGCGGGACTGCCGATCATGGAAGCGCAAGGCGGCGGACAATTTATCAATACGGCCTCGATCGCTGCCCACATGGTTGTACCCACTAGTGCTGTCTATTCCGCTACAAAATATGCGGTGTGGGCAATCTCTAATGGGCTACGTCAGGAGTCAAAAAATATTCGTGTTACTCTTATCTCTCCCGGTGTAGTCGTAACTGAACTTGGCTCTGATATCACCGATGATGCCACCAAAGGGTTTCTAAAAGAACTTCGTAAGACTGCACTCATGCCAGATGCGATTGCCAGAGCCGTTTTATATGCGATCGCTCAACCGGAAGATGTGGATGTTAATGAAATTATTGTTCGCCCGACAGCAAGTGCATTCTAAATCATTTAGTTGCCCCGGAGCCGGAAAGTACTAATTTGGGAGAAAGGCGATCGATCACCTGCCGGAGAACGATCGCAGTCCAGTCAATATCTGCCGCCGTGGTTTGTTTGCCTAGGGTGAGTCGAATACCCCCCAGAGATTCCTGAGCCGTATAACCCATTGCCAAAAGAATAGGACTAGGAATAGTCTTCCCGCTATGACACGCCGAGCCAGAACTGATGCCAATCCCTGCTAGGTTTAAGTGACGGACGAGGGTTTTGCCCGTAATCTCTAGTCGATCGCTCAAAAATACAAAACTGACATGGTGAGGCAGACGTTCTTGGAGATGCCCAGTGGTGACTAGTTGGGGTAGATCTGCCAATTGAGCAAATAGCCTGTCCCGGAGTCCCTGCAAACGGTGCATTTCCGTGGGTAACTCTTCTGCTGCCAATTCCGCCGCCAGCCCAAACCCTGCAATAATCGGTACAGCCTGAGTGCCCGATCGTAACTGGTGTTCCTGACCGCCTCCAGAGAGGAGGGGCACTAGAGATAAACCGGGGTTACTAGAGTTGGAGAGTAGAGCATTGTGGAGGGGAGAGGCGATTACTTTGGGTTCTTTGATATATAAAGCTCCCGTCCCTTGAGGCCCGTAGAGTTTATGGCTAGACAAGGAAAGGAAGTCTACCGGAATTTTTTGGACATCGAGGGGGTAACGTCCGGCGACTTGGACAGCATCGGTGTGGAAGGGAATGCCATGACGCTGGGCGATCGCCCACAATTTTTCTATAGGTTGTAGAGTCCCGACTTCACTCTGTCCGTAGATAATTGAGATTAAAACCGTGTTTGGCTGAATGGCTCGCTCCAACTCGGTGGGATCAACTTGCCCCAAGCGATCGACCCCCAGCCTTGTGACTTGCCAGCCCCGACTTTCTAGCCAACTGGCGGGTTGAGAAATGGCTGAATGTTCTACCTGAGAAATGATCAAATGTTGGGGAGTGGTGTATTGGTGGGCAACTCCGAAAATGGCGAGGTTGTTTGCCTCTGTACCGCCGGAAGTGAAGACGATCGACTCTGGATCTGCCGCACGAATTAACCCCGCCACTTGCATTCTGGCAGTTTCTAACACCGTGGCAGCCCGTTGTCCCCACTCGTGCAGACTAGAAGGATTGCCCCAATAGGTAGTCATCACCTGCTGGAGGAGGTCGATCGCTTCCGGGCGGGTGGGAGTGGTGGCGCTGTGGTCGAGGTAAATTTGCATAGTTTTATTCTTCCTAACCCTACAATAACCCGAATTAAACCCTAGTCATTCCAGATAAGTTCATCCTAGAGAAATTCTTCGGGTTCTAAACCCAGCGATCGCATCCGGGCTAATAACAACTCCATCTGTTCTTGAGTAGCCGCCGCCCGTTGTCTTTCAATATCAGCCCGTTGTCTTTCAATATTGAGCCGTTCCTCACTGCTGAGATAGCGATCGCCCCCTTGATCAAACCAGCTTAATAATTCTCGTTGGTAACGATCGGTTGGTAATACACACCGACCAATCCCTAAACCAATCTCTGGCATCCAGAAAGGCTCCCCAGACTGGAGTTTGTAATTTCCATCAATTAATTTATAGACTTCAAAGGGTTCATGTCGATCTCTTTGGCAAAAGTGAGGATTGTAAATGACGTAGTACAAAACGCCCAAGCGGCGATAAATCTCTAGTTTCTGGTCGTACTCCTTGCCGTAGGTGTGGGAAACCACTTCTAGAACCAAAATGGGAACAATGTCCTGCTCTTCCCAGGTGACATAGCTCCCCCGTGATTTGCCGCCCTTGCGCCGCTCAACTCCCAAGCTCAAGAAGCCATCGGGAATCACCGGAATTCTTGGATTCAATCCCGTTGTGTGGTACACGCCCATATCCACAGCAAAGTACCAATCATCTCGATCGCTCCACAAAGTTTCTAGCAAAAACAAAAGAAAGTTCGGTAAAAAGTTCTGGTCTTCATTATCCACAGGCGTATCATCGGAGTCTGGTAGTTCAGCACTGGTGGGTAGCTGTTGGCGGGTAATTTTCAGCATTGGCAAACCCTCAGTAGTTGATGAGTAGTTGATGAGTAGTTAATTCAGGAGTTGATTGCCTGATTTGCTTCCGCTTTTATTATAAATCTATCTAAATCCATAAGTATCTCTGATCTAATTTTGGGGTAATTAGGGAACGATCGTCCCCATTGCCAGCAAGATTTACAGCTTTGTAACAAGACTTAAACAAGATTCACAAACAGATTTCAGCCAAAATTTAGCCAAATATTTAGCCAAATGTTAAATTAACTTATCAAAACCCTTTACAAAAATTAATAATACTGTTACATTAGTTTACATAGAGATTTACAAACAGAAATTTCTACCAAGATTTAACCAAAACTTCAAGGAGTTACTTATATGTCTAGAGGCGCAATCACCGATGAACAAGGCAAGCTCAACAACTTTGCGATCGAACCCGAAGTCTACGTCCAAGAAGTCGTAGAAGTAGGTTTTACTCCCAAGGCAGAAGTCCTTAACGGTCGCCTAGCAATGATCGGCTTCGTCTCTCTCCTACTCCTTGAAGTGGTTACGGGTCATGGGGTCATCGGTTTCCTCAGTAGTTTGTAACAACAGCCTGTAATTTTTGAGGAATAAATATCGATTCGTCGGCGCTATGGATCTGAGTGAAAGCTACGGGAATAGTTCATCACCCCTAGATTTATAAATTTTACCGACATTCTAATTTTTTAGAAATTAATTAGGATTAACCGGGGAAGTAGTAAGCTGCTTCCCTAATTTTTATGGATTTTTTACTACTCCAAATTAATCGGTAATTGGGTAGACATTGATTTTCTTTCAGCAGATTTTAAGACTTCTAAGCTCAGACGAATATCTAGTCTTTTCTGCTCTTCTATCATTTCTTGAATAGTCACAATCCGAATTGCATCTACAGGTTGGCTCATAAATCGACTTTGATAAATTCCTGCTTCCTTCGTTTCTTGGATCATATTTTTTGTCGGCTTATTTAGAGTAATAAAAATACCTAAAACTGCACCCTCACGGGTCATTGCCCCCCGTAACTTTTGAATATCACCAGACTCTACCTTTCCAGATTTAACCTGTAGGACAATTTTTTCTGGCTGATCATTATCCCCGGTAAAGTAAGCAATCCCATCTATACCTTTATCAGCACCTTTCTTTTGATTAATCACTGCCCGATTATTAGAATAGGTAAGCACTGCCCATTTTTCAAATTCTTTCCGGGTGCGATCGTCCTTCTTCAAGGCCAAGGCTCTCGCCGATTCCATATCTCTAGGAATTCCATTCAAAATAACATTATCGACAATTTCTGTCCCAAAAGTCTCTTCTAATCTCCTCAAAATCAAACTAATACTTTGATAAGTAATATCAATGCCAATCCATTGTCTATTTAATCTCTGAGCAACCGCCACCGTTGTTCCACAACCACAATAAGCATCAAGTACCACATCTCCTTCATTACTTGAGATTCTAATAATTCGTTCTAATAAAGCTTCAGGCTTTTGTGTAGGATATCCTAGTCTTTCTCTAGCTTGAGAATTAATTGGTGGGATATCATTCCATAAATTAGTTAATGGAACTCCTTTCATTTCATGAAGATATTGTTTTAGTCTTGGTGTTCTGTTTCTAGTATAGTAAAGTCTATTTTCTTCCTCATATTTTTGCATCGTCTCAATTGGACATCGCCAAAGTCTTTTGATTCCTTTCCATTCATAATCATACCCTCCACCTGATAAACCACCCGCAGTTAAGTCCCTATCTAAAAACTTACCTTTCTCATCTTGATGCTTATAATATTTTGCTATATACTCATTTGAGTAAACATTAAATTGCTGATTAAAGACAGAGATATTTTTAGAATAAAGAAAAATTATATCAGTGGTATTAGCAAGACTTTTAGAATCAGAATGTGCGGATGTTCTTTCCCAAGTAATCTCACTAATATAATCACCACCTTGAGAGCAAAAAATTGCATCTAAGACAATCTTTAAGTAGTGGGAGCCTGTTGGATCGCAGTGGAGATAGAAACTACCCGTCGGTTTGAGGACTCGGTGAATTTCAGCTATGCGTAGAGTCATGCTAATTAGATAAGCAAGTAAAGACCCTTTGCCGAGAACTTTAGTTAAACCAGAAATCAGATCAATACTTTGGGTCGTGAAGCGCCCTTGATAATTTTCTTGGATTTCTCTTAAGCCTTGATTAGCCAAATCATCCCATGTCCATGTATCGATAAAAGCCTGGGCTTGGGCTTGGTCTTCTTTTCCTTGATTGAGATAGATTTGGTTATAATTACGCTTGGAGTTGAAGGGCGGATCAATGTAGCAGAGATCGATCGTTTCATCCCGAATATATCTGCGTAAAATCTCTAAATTATCACCGTAGAAAAGTTGATTAGTCATAGCTTCAGAAAATGATTTATATCCTATGATAGCATCCAATGCTAATATCCAAATTCAAGTAAGATGTAGTAAGTAGAGTTACTCACTAGAGCATATGACAGAAAATCTCCGGAATAATTTACTGAATCATCTCCAAGAAATTGCTAGAGAGCGGCATCCTTACTTAGCAAGTGGGGGACATTTTTATGTGCAAACTTACATCCGGCAGCAATTGTCCCTGTGGGGCGAGATGACGATTCATGAGTTTATTGTTTCTGGGAAAGTTCATAAAAACCTGATCCTAAATTTACCCGCCGCTACTCCAGCTAATGGCACAGATAAGGTGAACAAGAATCCTAGAGATAATTCTCAAGGTGATTCTCAAGATAATCCTAAAAGTAATCTTGACATTGATCCCCATCAACCCTTGATTATTATCGGTGCTCACTACGATGGTGTACCCAATTCCCCAGCAGCCGATGACAATGGGACGGGGGTGGCGGTGTTGTTGGAACTAGCGAGAATTATTGCTGCCGAGCCTTTGGCGTACCCGGTACAGTTGATTGCCTTTGATCTGGAAGAATTTGGATTATTGGGTAGTGCTGCCTATGTGGAAACCCTCAAGGCTCAAGAGCGACAGGTGCGGATCATGTTGTCCCTAGAAATGCTGGGCTACTGCGATCGCACCCCCAACTCCCAAACCTATCCCGCCGGGTTAGAGCGTTTTTATCCCAACACTGGCGATTTTATTGCTTTGATTGGTAACTTTTCGCTGATCTTAGATCTCATGAAAATGGGGGACGAAATCCGCCGCAGTGGAACTCCCTGTGAATGGTTGCCCATGCCCAATCAGGGGCGACTAGTTCCGGCAACTCGCCTGAGTGACCATGCGCCTTTCTGGGATGCGGGTTATCCGGCGGTGATGGTGACTGATACGGCTTTTATGCGAAATCCCCACTACCACAAGGAGAGCGATCGTCTTGATACCCTAGATTTGGATTTTCTTACGGGAGTCTGTGAAGGTTTAGCGCTAGCGATTAGGAAACTTTAGGAACTTGTAAAAGTAAAAAGTAAAAAGTAAAAAGTAAAAAGTAAAAAGTAAAAACGGTTACTATGAGAGCTAGGTTTGGGACTAGCCAATGGGTTTACTGCCGGGGTTGACGGCGTGGATATCTTCTGTGGCTAAATGGAGATTTTCGGGGGGGGCGATCGACTAGCTCGATGGCAGACAGTCCCAACTGGAGAATGATTTTGCTTAAAATTTGGCTATTTTCCCACTTCCAGATCGTAGCCCACTGGCTGTGGTTAATCATCTCTATCAAACGTATGGGGGTTAATTTGTTGATGAATCTTTGCCA